>NZ_CAWUDP010000041.1:0-89068 GCF_963920835.1 Scytonema sp. PCC 10023 | reverse complement strand
GCACTGAATTGGATTTGCAACCTAATGATGTTGATAGAGAGCGCGACCCGTTTTGCGGCATACATTAACCAAGGTAGAACCGGAGGCGATATTTATGCAGTACCTACGCGAGCTTTTTAAAATAGGCGAGCCAATACACTCCTACTAAAAATCTGATAAATCCTGATCATGTGCGCTGTCGCATCTCACGGCAAGCTGATAACGAAGCGATCGCGAGATAAAACCCCCGTAAGTTCACACGCTACACCTAGAAACTATGTACCCCATTATCTTTATTTTTTGTAAATTTAGGTGCGATCGCCCTGTTACACAGAGTGCGATCGCTCTCGCTCACATCGGGATTAGTTTTCAGATAATCGCGCACCCAATCGCAACCATACGCCATTACCTTATTTATATCAACGACAAAATTTAAATTCCATAACATCACTGTTTTGTCTTCACTTGCTGAGGCGAGCGTTTTACCGTCGGGACTGAAAGCTACTCCCCAAACCTTGCTACTGTGCCCATTGAGAGTAGTCAGTAAAACAGGCAACTTGCCTGTCTCCACTTTCCACAGTTTGACGGTTTTGTCTGCACTCGCCGAGGCAATCATCTTACCATCGGGACTGAAAGCAACTCCAAAAACCGTAGCCCCATGTCCCTCAAGAGTGGTCAACAAAGTGCCCCTATGCCCTTCAGGCACGCTACGCGAACGGGGTTCACCAGTCGCCTGGGTCGGGATACCCTCCTGCAGCGCTGGCTCACCGTCTCGCTTCCAGAGTTTGACCGTCTTGTCGTCACTTGCCGAAGCGATTGTATTGCCGTCAGGGCTTATTGCAACTCCCCAAACCCCAGCTTTGTGCCCCTCAAGAGTTTTCAGCAAGGAGCCGTTTTTGTTCCACAGTTTGACCGTATTGTCTGCACTTGCCGAGGCAATCATCTCACCGTCAGGGCTAAAAGCAACATCCCAAATCGGTTGTAGATGCCCCTCAAGAGTTTTCAGCAATGTGCCGTTTTTGTTCCACAATTTGACTGTACTGTCCAAGCCCGCCGAAGCGATAGTGTTCCCGTCGGGGCTAAAAGCAACTCCCCAATTTCCAGCTTTATGTCCCTTAAGAGTATTTAGCAAGGTGCCGTTTTTGTTCCACAATTTGACTGTACTGTCCAAGCCCACCGAGGCGATAGTGTTCCCGTCGGGACTGAAAACTACTCGGTAAACAGCAGCTTTATGATCGAGCGTAACAGGTAAGGTGCTATCCTGCTTCCAAAGTTTGACGGTTCCATCGGCACTCGCCGAGGCGATCGCCTTACCGTCAGAACTGATTGCAACTCCGATAACCGGAGCGCTATGACCTCTGAGGGTAGTCAGCAACGCGCTATCTAGTTTCCAGAGTTTGATAGTCTTGTCCCCACTTACCGAGGCTAAAGTCTTGCTGTCAGGGCTAAAAGTGACTCCCCAAATCCTATCTCCATGTCCATTAAGCGTAGTCAACAAGGTGCCGTCCTTGTTCCAAAGCTTGACAGTGTTGTCCCAGCTTGCCGAAGCTAGAGTCTTACCGTCAGGGCTGAAAGCAATTCTCGAAACGGGAGCTTGATGACCCTCTAGGGTTTTCAGCAACTTGCCATCCTTGTTCCAGAGCTTAATAGTGTTGTCCCCACTAGCCGAAGCAATTGTGTTCCCATTGGGGCTTATTGCAACATCCCAAACTATACTTTTATGCCGAGTGAGCGTGGTCAGCAACGTGCCGTCCTTGTTCCACAGTTTGACGGTCATGTCTGCACTTGCTGAGGCGATGGTATTCCCATCGGGGCTAAAAGCAACTGCTTCAACCGGAGCTTTATGTCCCTTGAGGGTAGTCAATAAGACAGGCACCCTCCCCGACACTCTCCAGAGTTTGACACTACTGTCGTCACTCGTCGAGGCGAGGGTATTACCTTGTGGGCTGAAAGCAACATTTAAAACCCCAGCGTCATGTCCCTCAAGAGTAGCCAGCAACTTGCCGTCTTTGTTCCACAGTTTAGTGGTCTTGTCTGCACTTGCTGAAGCTAGAGTCTGACCATCGGGGCTGAAAGCAACTTTGTAAACCGTAGCCCTATGCCCCTCTAGGGTTCTCAGCAACGTGCCGTCTTTGCTCCATAGTTTGACGCTATTGTCATCACTCGTCGAGGCGATTATGTTACCATCTGGGCTGAAAACTGCGCTCTTGACTTCACCATTGTGCCCTAACAAGCGGTTGTACTCTACCGCCCCATAAACTGCCCGCCGTAATACTAATTCAACCTGATTCTTAGTTTCTGCGTCCACCATCCCTAACTTTTGCTGTTTTCGCTTAGCCCTGATTGCTTGTATGAGCGCATCCAACTTTTGATTTGAGGCAAATAGCGCTGTTGATGATTCGCTAATAGCTTTGACTTCACTTTGCGCTGAATTCTGCCATTGCCACCAAGCTGCCCCAGCGAGCATCAAGGCTACCAGCGAAACACCAGTAAGCCCGAAAATAGTTAGCTTTCGTCTCAGCCTCTGTTTTTGCTGCTGTTGTTTGCGCCATGTAATACTAGCGGTAATAAAATCTCGCGCTTGTGGTGTTAGTTCATCTTTGCGTTGTTTGTACCAATCTTCTGCTACGGCTAGCCGCGTTCCTTGCAATAGAGCTTCTGGGTTTTGATTACTATTTTCCCAGTCACGCACATCTTGCTTAAACCTTTCTTGCCAAATGCGAAACTCACGGTTAATTGTTATCCATTCCCGCAGAGTTCCCCATTCCCGAATTAATGCTTCATGGACGATTTCTACTGTTTCTATTTCCTCAGCTGCATCCCACCCAGTCACCACTAAACGCGCATCAGCTAAACGTTTGACTAAATCCCAATTTTCTTCCCCCACCTCAGTACGAATCGCCACACGCCTGGTATCCTCTGTACCTTCCCCTGGACGCACTAACTGAATAAATACCCTTTCTGCTTGCTGTTCTTCCACAGCAGATAGCGACTTTAATACTTCATCTGCATGTTTTGCTAAAGCTTTTTCTAAACCGCCAATTTCTTCATAAGCCTTATGAGTCAAATACCAATTTTTCTGTTTCGACCACAGTTGAGCTAAGGCAAACTCCAGCATTGGTAAACGACCAGGGTGATTACCCACATCATTAATGAGTTTACTTGTTAACCCCTCCTCCAGTTCCACCTTCATTTTTAAAGCTGGTTTTTCAATCGCATCGCACAATTCCTCAGAGTCCATTGGAGTCAGTAACAATGGGGGGTATTGTTGCAAAGCCTTTCCCATTGACTGATCATCAAGCACAATTCCCAAAAAATCCGCTCGCAGCGTCAACACCAGCGTAAACGCCCGAACATATCTTACAGCCCAAAGCAGTGACTTTAAAAAACTGTGGCGTTCTTTCTGGGCAGCAAGAGTGTAAAGTTCTTCAAACTGGTCTGCCACTAACACCAAACGCCGATATCCTGAGGAGTTAATAATATTTTCAATAAAATGGCGTAATACTGTCTGATCATGTCGCAGGTTTACCTCAAATTCTAGTTCCGCTAACCTGCTATTAGCTTCTCCTGATGCTTCTGGTTGTTGTTGTACCACAGACTTGCAATATTTGCTCAGCGCCACAGCCAAAGCATCAAACGGATTTTTCCCCGGACGAAAACTGATTATCTCTACATTGCCAGCAGCTTGTAAACGAGGAATCAACCCTGCAAACACCACAGACGACTTCCCACTCCCAGAAGCACCAACGACAGGTACTAGCGGGTTGCTGTTGGCTGCTTTCACCAAAGAAGCAATAAACTTCTGCCTACCAAAAAAGAAATCTGCATTTTCCTGGCGAAACGCAGATAAACCCTGATAGGGACAATCAGGAAGTTCACCAGAAAGTCCTCCTAAATCTTCCCAACTCGGTGAAAGCTCAGTTGTATTTTTACAGATCATTGGCAACCAGCTTACCCCCGGTAGCCGCTTCTCAATATCTTTGTCGTCTGCAAGTTCTTTCAACTTATCTCTTGCTTGTCGAACTGAATTAAACAAAGATTCACCTTGTGAAAAAGAACTTAAAAAATATTGGAGAAACTTTTGTGCTAACTTATCTGGTACTTCTTCGCGCCAGACAATAATATAAGGTAAGTTTAAATCTGCTAATTGTCTTGCTAAACCTAGACCATCGCAGGAATTGAAGATTGCTAATTTTAAACCTTTGTTAATAGCTGCCCTCAGTGTTCTTTTGATTTCTGCCAAACTTAAACTATCATTGGGATTAATATTTATTACGCCTGTTTGACCATCACCTTTTGTTTCGCTATGACCCGCAAAAAACAGGATATCGCAGGCTTCTTCCCAAAGCGTATTAAAATCGGAACGATTTGGTTCTGTAAGAACGATGAGTTCTGCCGACCGTTTCTTCAATTTTTCAAGTAATTCTTTATCTGCACTGGTATCAATATTTGTACTGTCTCCAAAAATACTGATAATCCTAGCTCTTCTAATTTTACCAGAAGTCGGTGATTCTTCCGATATCGTAGTACTTGCAACAGAAGAGTGAAAACAAACAGCCGCTTCACAGAAAAACTTTTGAGCGAAAAAACCCCATTCCTGCCAAGGTAGTCGATGTAACATGTCTTTGGTGCTAAGGCAGGCAATTTTCTCAGTGTGGATAAATAGACGAATTTCAGGTTGAGAGTCTTGTGGTAGTGCTTGTTCTAATTTTGACTGAATGGGGTGAAGCCACTGATGAAGGTGACGGCATAAACCCTGAGCAGAATTATCACAATCCGTTTTGGATATATGAGTGACTTGGCTATTTTTAAACCTGCCTCTGGAATGGTTAAGTAACGAGTAGTATTGCTCTTTCCAACGTTGATAGGAAACTAAAATTTCTGTATTTGGAGGTAATTTCACTTCGAGTTGTGTGATATTCTCCTGTGCATTTGCTACCGTCACCTTAAGATTAATTTTACCAAAGCCGCGCTCAAAGTCCCCGTCACCAAACTCCAAGTTTACCCATATTTCCATAAATTAGCACCCTAGATTAGTTCACCGACCCCATCACTATTGTTTTTTAAAAAATGAATAATAAAAAATAAAAAAGTATTAAGAAATTAGAACTTATGCATTAAGAAATTTTTGATTGTATGAAATATGCCATAGTGCATAAGACATAAATCTCCTCAACAAAGTCGGGGTTTTGAACCTAGAAGACATAAGTCCTCATAGCTGCATTCTTAAGTAGGTGTAAGTGAAATCAACTTATGCACTTAAGTAAGATGAAACGTGGATTGTAGATAGCTAAAATATTTTGCAGCCGCAGTGCTCTTGAGCCGCAGATCCAGACAATGCTTCCCTCACGAGCGCGCACGTTATGCACGGGTCCAATCTTTGTGTACAGTGCGTAAGTCCTGTAAATTTTGTGTAAGACTATCCCAGATAGTAGTCACAAGTGGCTTGTAGGCGGAAAATAAGCCTTAGTTTATGCATACCGATCAACTACCATTGGGGGACTTTTCAGATCCTGTCTCTACCCTCTTGTAAAAGAGCGTAGCTTGGTGCGATAATCGCACTCTTTTATCCAATCTCATACATAGCTACAAGTGTAAAAATGTTGATTTCGTAGTAAATACTATTTGAAAACTAAATACACTCTATTTAAACAGTATTTTAGTAGATGTCTGACTTGATATGTCTAAAATGTTATAATTTATGGCGCTAATAGCTAAGTATTACCAACCTTAAAATAAATATTATTATGCCCTAAATAGTACCAATAGAACTTTCTAATAAACTAGACTTCAAGTTGTTCAAACTTATCACTAGAGAGACTTTTTTCTACTTTTTATACGAAAATTTTCAAGTTCTATTGGTTAGCTTATACATCATGAAGAAGTACAATTATTCATTGAATCTATTATGTAAAAAAAAGAACTAGACACTGGAGTTTAGACTAGTTCTCGGTGCGAAACTGTTAAACAAATCAGAAACTCCAGTTACAAAAGTTGCAAACCGTTATAGCAATGCCATTTTTAATTTTGCATTTTCAATTCTTCATCGCCCAGAACGTCTGCGAAGCCGATCGATTGTCACCGCCACAATAATCACCAGACCCTTGACGACGAGTTGCCAGAAATAAGACATATTCAGCAGGGTCAGACCATTGTTGAGAACGGCAATGATCAACGCACCGAGAAGGGTTCCCCCAATAGTCCCAATACCACCTGTAAAGCTGGTTCCACCAAGAATGACAGCGGCGATCGCATCCAACTCGTAACCCTGACCTAACATACCAGTCGCACTATAAAGGCGGCTAGCGCTCATAATTCCTGCCAAACCTGCCAGCAATCCGCTGACGCCATAAACAAACAGCAACACACGATTGACTTTGATACCAGTGAGGCGTGCTGCCCGGTCGTTACCGCCTACAGCGTAGATTTGCACCCCCAAAACAGTCTGCCGCAGGACAAACCAACTCGCTGCAACAGCCAGCAGGGCAATCACTACCAACCACGGAATAGGACCCAAATAGCTGTTACCTATCCAAGCAAAATTTAGGTTACGGTTGATGACAGTTGTCCCATTAGCAACCAAAAAGGCAGCACCCCGCAATGCCGTAAGTGAACCTAGGGTGACAATAAAAGGCGGCACATTCAAAAAGCTGATCAGAGCACCATTGAGTAAGCCCAGAAGCAATCCTGTCAGCAGACCAGCAAGCACACCCGCCCAACCCAGACCTGGAATCAGCGATACCAGCACTGCAACGACAGCAGAAACACCCAGTATTGACCCAACCGAAAGGTCAATGCCTCCGGTGAGAATCACAAACGTCATCCCGGTTGCCAGCACAATGTTGATTGATGCCTGCCGTAATATATTGACGACGTTACCCGGTGTGGGGAAGTTGGGGGTAAGCAAGGAAAACAGGATGCAGATAAGCACCAGAATTGGCAGAATTCCTAGAACCTGAAGCAGATTGCTGCCTGATTTACGCTGAGCCGACTTTGGATGCTCTCCAGGTCTATTTTTGACAGGTCTTAAGGTTTGACTCATGATGCTAGTACCTCCGCTGCTCCAGTGGCATAGTGCATAATCTTTTCTTGGGTAATCTCTTTGCCAGGGCTGCCATCAAGTTCACCTACCAGCTGCCCTTCTCGCATCACTAGGACGCGATCGCTCATCCCGACAATCTCCGGTAGTTCGCTGGAAACCATCAAAATAGCAATACCTTGTGCTGCCAACTCGCTCATAATCCGGTAAATTTCGCTTTTGGCACCAATATCTACACCGCGTGTTGGCTCATCCAGCATCAATACTCTCGGCTTAATGGCTAGCCAACGTGCCAAGAGAAGCTTCTGCTGATTGCCCCCGGAAAGATCCACCGCTCTGATTTCTAGGTTGGCAAGCCGGATATGGAAGTTTTCCACCGCCTCCGTTGCAATCTGATTGACTGAACGCCAGTTAACGATGCCAGCCTTTGCATCCTGCTTCAGCCTGTTGAGGGCAATATTTTTACGCGAACTCATCTCCAGAAATAATCCCTGGTCTTTGCGGTCTTCCGGAACATAGCCAATTCCGGCAGCAATGGCATCACCGGGCGTATTGATATTGAGTTTTTTCCCATCCAGGAAGACTTCACCACTGACCTTGCGGTCAGCACCAAAAATTAGCCGAGATAGCTCGGTGCGTCCTGCACCAACCAGCCCCGCTAGACCGAGAATCTCTCCAGCATGCAGCTGGAAGCTGGCTGGTTGAACCTTGCGTCCGTCGCTGATATTTCTGACTTCGAGCACCACTGGACCAAAGTTTGTTTGCCGTTGATGTTCGTAAAAGTCCTGCATGGGACGACCGACCATCATCTGCACCAATCGTTGGGGAGAAATTTCATCCCGCGTCAGACTGCCAATATATTGACCATCGCGCAGTACGCTAATCCGGTCAGCCAAGGCATACACTTCTTCCATCCGGTGGCTGATGTAGATAATGGCAATGCCGTCAGAGCGCAGTTTGCGAATGACTTCAAATAGCCGCTCAGTCTCCCGGTCAGACAGTGCAGCCGTTGGCTCATCCATCACCAGAATGCGGCTTTTGTCTTTCAGCGCCCGAGCAATTTCAACTTGTTGCTGTTCGGCAATAGAGAGAGTGCCAACGACATCATTTGATGCAAAACTGGCTCCCAAGCTTTGGAGCACTTGCTGTGCTTCACGCTCCATAGCTTGGCGGTCTAAAAACTGACCCCGCCGCAACTCGCTACCCATAAAAATATTTTCGGTCACGGTTAAATTGGGTGCGACATTGAGTTCTTGATAAATCAGATTAATACCCGCTTGTCGCGCCGTACCCGGATCGGTAATTTTCACAGGGTTACCATTGATGCGAATCTCGCCTTCATCGGCAATGTAAGCCCCTGCAAGAATCTTCATCAATGTGCTTTTCCCTGCCCCGTTCTCGCCCATCAGGGCATGAACTTCTCCTGGATAAATCGTGAGATTGACATTTTGGAGGGCAGGTACACCATGAAATCGTTTCGTAATCCCTTGCATTTCCAGCACTGGGGTCGTGCTCGGTACATTAGGAAGGGAGGGTGCAATATCCGTTGTCATGTGCAATTCCTGCAATGTTGGATGTTATATCACTGCCAGCCTTTATACTCGCTGACGTTGTCTCGCGTGATCAGCTTGACTGGAATCAGAATGTTGGGATTCGCAGGTTTCTTGCCATAAAGAATGTCGTTACCAACCTGAACCGCCTTTTTAGTCATTCCTAGCGGGTCTTGAGCAGCAGTGGCAACAAACAAGCTGTTCTTGTCTGCGATCGCATCTTTTGCTTCCGGTGCACCATCAACCCCAACAATGAAAAATTCGCTGCGTTTTGCCTGCCTAGCCGCCAGTTCTGCTCCGACGCCAGTTGGATCGTTAATGGCAAAAACCGCATCTATCTTGGGAAAGGTTGCGAGCAAATCACTCATTACCCTGAGTCCTCCATCCCGGCTTCCTTCGGCGTTCTGGTCTTTAGAAAGCACTTTGATACCAGGATATTTAGCGAATATCTGCTGACAGCCGTTGACTCGCTCGACGACAGAGATTACTGGAGGACCGTTGATAATAACTACATTGCCTTTGCCCTTAAGGCGATCAACGATGTACTGACAACCAACTTGTCCAGCTTGCACATTATTTGAGGTAATGGTGGCATCTACACCTCCCTCAGCGCCCGTATCTACTGCAATGACAACACTACCTGCAAGTTTTGCTTTCTCGACTGCTGGTGCAATTCCCTTACTGTCACCCGCGTTGAGGACGATCACGTCAGTACCTGCGGCAATGAAATTTTCCATTTGGTTGAATTGTTGGTTCAGGTCATAGCCACTGGAAACTACGGTAACTTTGACATCATTACCACCTATTTTCTTGGCTTCTGCCTCCGCTCCCCGACCCATCAGGACGAAGAAGGGGTTACCAAGGTCACCGACGGTCACGGCGACCGATCCCAGTTTGGGATCTTGATCACTCCGGTTACCCTGTATGGCAGCTCTGTTATTTTGGGAAATGGGTGAGCAAGCCACAAGGGCACCACTGACAAGACCTAATACGCCAGCCGCGATTGCTACTCTATTCACATTCATCTATCTCCAACAACTCACTGGAATTTGAAGAGAGTCAAGAGAATACGAATCTGCAAAGCAATCATAATATTAGCTAGGTCTAAAGTATTCAGACCTAACCTATCGACACTGTTAGCTTCTACAATTTCAACTCCTTACAAACGTCTTGTGATTGGAATTTAAGTAGAGTGCTATTAACTCTGACAGATTCTCTACCTAAAAAGGCGCAAAAATAGTTCGTGCACCTCCTCAAAGAATTATGTCGTTTTTGTGAAAACACATTTAGAGTGTGTAAGACGAAAACCGCTTTTAGCGAAAACTTCTAAAAGGCTTTGCTAGAAAAGTTGCAGGTATATTCTATTTGGCTCTCAGGTATATTCTATTTGACTCTGTGTTAATTTATCGTGCGCCTTTGCAAAGATTAACCACATCTATCAATTGACGTACTCCTCGGCATAAATGCGCGAGGATTCTCAAAGGATGTTACGAGGCACTCTCAACAAATGCCTCTCCACCCTTCTTCCTGCTTTTTCGACTCTTAACTAGACTGTCACCAGTCCCCGTCAGACCGTCTCCACAGGCATTTTCTTCCAGGCTGCGTCCCAACCCAGAGATCCCACGGTTGCGGATCACTTGAGCGGCTGCCACATCTCGGTGAGTAGTGTAACCGCATTCAGGACAAGAGTGAACCCTGTCGTTTAATTCCTTCTTCCCAGTATGGGTATCGCATTGCGGGCATACTTGGGAGGTGTAGTATGCGCTCACCTTTTCAAAATATACTCCGCGCTTCCAGCACACCCATTTCAGGATTTCAATAAACTGACCAAACCCTGCATCTAAAGTATGCTTACCTAGCATTCCTTTAGCCCACGTCCGGAAGTCGATGTCTTCAACAAACATCATTCCAGCTTTATCACAAAGCTTATGAGCTAACTTGAAATGCCAGTCTTTGCGAGTATCAGAAATACGTTGATGCAACCGGGCAATCCGGAGATTGAGTTTATGTCGATTGCTCGACCTCTTCTTTTTATGTTTCAATCTGCGTTGCAGCAATTTCAGCTTGCGATGCAATGAATTCAAAAAGCGAGGACGTTCAACCAACAAACCATCACTAGTTGCAGTAAACTTATCTAGACCCAAATCCAGACCCACTGGATGACCAGAGGGGACTGGTGAAGGCACTAACACATCGCATTCCAGCGTCAACATGACGAAGTATCCCGAAGCCTTACGAACGATGCGGGCTTGTTTTACCACAAACCCATCAGGTATTTCCCGAGACTTGACATACTCTAACCATCCTAACTGTGGCAACTTGATTTGGTTGCCTCTCAACAACTGAGACTTCCCTAGTTGGGGATAAACAAACGACCGCATTCTGTATCGATTTTTGAAGCGGGGAAATCCCATTCCTTTACGCTTCATGTCAATAAATGCAGTCTCCAGTTTTCTCAAAACTTGCTGCAATACTTGAGCATTTACTGTTTTGAGCTCTGGGTATTGTTCTTTTGCCAAAGTTAATGATTTAGCTTGAGTGTTGTAATTCGGATATGGTTCTGAGGCTGGAACAATATATTCAGAAGTTAATGAACAAGCGTTAACTTGGCACTTTCGAGAGTTGAGCCAGTCTTTACGCTCACGAAGGGCAAAATTCCAAACTTTTCGACACACATCCAGTGTATGTTCAATTCCCAGGATCTGCTCTTTTGTGGGTTTTGCTTTATATTCGTAAGTTAAAGTTAACACTGTTTATTACCTCCTACAAAATTATATCATATTTTGTAGAAGTTAGAGAAACAAAGGGATAAATCCCTTTGAGTCGGGTTTCATCCCCGGATTAAAAGGTAGGGGTTCTCACCCTCCCACTATGTTTTGATAGATTATTCCGTAAGATTCTATTGAGTTGCTATCAACTGAAAACCTCTCTATCAGTATCTTTCTACAATAGACTCGGTTTAAACTTTGGGTCAAATTTAACAAAAAGTAATAGTCTTACCGCTCTTGACAATAGCAGGGGAAGCAGGAGAGCAGGAAAAGAAAAAATTTATAATACAACATTTATTCGTAAAATCTCGGCTAAATTGACAATTCCTCGACTACCGCACTCCCTTATTAACCTGGCGGTTTATCGCGCAAGGATTTCAGATTTGCACGGATACTAGCTATGCTGGGATGATCTACCCCTAAACTTTTTGAAGCAATTTCCAATGCTTTTTTGTAGAGTCGTTCAGCTTCTGTGTACTTTCCTTGGGAATCGTAGACTGCTGCCAAGTTATTGTAAATGGTGGCGACAGCGGGATGCTCTTCTCGCAGTAGGCGTTGCGTTAGTTTCAATGCTTTGATGTACAGTGGTTCTGCTTGGCTGTACCTTCCTTGGGAATCGTAGAGTGCTGCCAAGTTATTGTAACTGGTGGCGACATCGAGATTCTCTTCTCCCAGTAGGCGTTGCCTTAGTTCCAATGCTTTTTTGTAGAGTGGTTCTGCTTGGCTGTACCTTCCTTGGGAATCGTAGAGTGCTGCCAAGTTATTGTAAATGGTGGCGACATCGGGATGCTCTTCTCCCAGTAGGCGTTGCCTTAGTTCCAATGCTTGTTGGTACAGTCGTTCAGCATCGTTGTACCTTCCTTGGGAATGGTGTAAGAAAGCCAAGTTGTTGTAAATGGTGGCGACATCAAGATCCTCTTCTTTCAGTAGGCGTTGCCTTAGTTCCAATGCTTTAATGTACTGTTGTTCAGCATCGTCGTACCTTCCTTGGCAGGTGTAGAGTATAGCCAAGTTGTTGTAACTGTTGGCGACATCGGGATGCTCTTCTCCCAGGCGTTCTCTAGCAACTGACAAACATTGCTCTCTCCAAGGTAATGCTTGTGCATAAAGTCCTTGACCCTGATAATATCTA
Organism: Scytonema sp. PCC 10023; assembly: GCF_963920835.1. Classification (NCBI taxonomy): domain Bacteria; kingdom Bacillati; phylum Cyanobacteriota; class Cyanophyceae; order Nostocales; family Scytonemataceae; genus Scytonema; species Scytonema sp. PCC 10023. Next base: position 76,600 of record NZ_CAWUDP010000041.1, on the reverse strand, counting down.
GCTAAGCCAACAAAGGGCAAAATTAAATCTTCATTACGTAAGCAACTCTTGTAATCAGTGGCAGAGGTAAGGTGCGGGACTATAGGAGTGAGTGTAGTAATTTTTTGCAAAATAGGTGTGTGAGCGATTTCCTTTGCCACTTCTACTATTGCAGTGCAGTAATTCTTCTTCTGCTCGTCCGCAACAGCTAAGTTCTCTTGCTTATCTCTCAAAAATTTTCGAATCAACTGATGCAACTGATAAGTATCTTCGCCCTGTTGATGTAACCGATAAGTGTCTTCACGCTGTAGCAAGTGCAATTTTTCTAGTTTTAATCTTGCCTTTTCCAGTGCTTCTCGGTCTTGCTCAGAAGCAGCACTTTTCACTAGCGACCAGGGAATAGGAGCCAAAGCGAATAAACTTAGTAAACAGCCTAACTGTTGGGCAGGTTCATTTAATTCTTCCCAACTTAACTCAAAGGCAGCTGCCACTCCACGTTTGATATTTGAAGTCCAAGTACTGTCGTTTTCATCCACTACCAAAGTAGTAATGACGCTGAAAATTTAGGGAAAAGCGAGGTATGAAGTTAACTCTTGTACTGAACTTCTGGTGCAAGAATGAATGATGCGTATCAAGATTACGCGATCGCCTACTTAAAAATTGTGTTTGCAACCCCAATTTTCAGCAATATTTTAAGTATTATTCCTTATTGACGAATTGTATATGACCTTAACCTCTCACGAATGCGCAATTCACCACTTATTACCCAGTAACATTTCAAGTTCTGCTCTTAAAGCCTTAATATCCGCAACCCTTGCCACTAATAAGTTATCACTACCTGCATCTATTAAACGTGATTTCCAATAGCCAATACTCTCTGAATTATTCATCCAAAACTCAATAACAGTACTTACAACTTCATCTGTATCCCAGCCCCATTTTTGTGGCAATGGTTCTACAGATTCGAGCAGGGCATCAAGCGTACACTTATGAGTTGCTACTAATTCTACACCTTGATACTGGGGTGTTTGTAGATTCTGCTGTTGGTGACTGAAAAAATGCAAAACTGGAGATACTCCTACGATGTCGAAACTGTATTTCATTCCACTCCTCCAAATTCTTACATGAGTTCTCTTCAAACCAGAGCTTTTTAAAATTTATATGTCCTAAAATCCTCTGAAATAACATCTGAAAAAAGTTGGACATCAGCCTATACCATAGGTACTAAATTTCAAAAATATTGGCACTATAGTCTTGTGAGTGCTAAAGTTTTTCCCCATAAAAGAGTTAGCAGTAAAGTACGTTGAGTGCTAAAGTTTGTTCCGCGAAAATTAGCAGTGAAGTGCATTGAGTGCTAAAGTTTAGAGAGGTATTTATTTTAAATTATTAAAGATTTTCGTCGTAATAAAAGAGATGGATATTATTTTTAATAATTATTTCAAATTGGGTGCGACAAGTTTTAAAGGTGAAATAGCAGCTTTGTCTGCTGCCTGTTTGTGGGCTGGGGCATCGGTGATATATAGGCGCTTGGGGGAGCGTATCCCGCCATTGCAACTCAACTTGATAAAAGGGATAGTTGCGATCGCTTTCCTTTTGCTTACCATCTTCATCAAGGGTGAATTTTTTCCCAACATTTCACCACTTCCCCTGTGTCTGCTGGTTCTTAGCGGCGTTGTGGGCATTGGCTTAGGCGATACAGCCTTCTTGGCAGCTTTAAATTTTTTAGGCGCACGTCGTGCTTTGCTTATAGGAACCCTTGCGCCACCAATGACGGCAATATTAGCGCTCATTTTTCTCCAAGAGCAGTTAAACGCTAATGCTTGGTGTGGCATTTTGCTCACCATTTTGGGAGTTGCCTGGGTGGTGACAGAACGCACTCCCGATACAAATGATACTTCTACTCATACTTCTAGAATGCAGTTATGGCGGGGACTTGGCTTTGGTCTGATAAACGTAGTAACCAATGCTATAGGTACTGTTTTGGCTCGTGCAGCGTTGGCTAATACTGGTATTAGCCCTTTGTGGGCAGCTTTGTTGCGGTTAATTGCAGCCGTCTTGATTCTCCTTATATTGCTACCCTTGCGCAGGCAACAAGGTGACTTTCCGTTAAAAACATTACATTCACCCAAGGTAGTTCTAGCGGCTATCTTTGCTGCTTTTTGTGGGACTTATTTAGGAATTTGGTTGCAACAGACAGCGATTAAATTAACTGCTGCGGGAATTGCCTTAACTTTGTTGCAAACAAGCCCGTTATTTGTTATACCAATTTCTATAACGATAGGTGAAAAAATTAGTTTGAGGGCGATCGCTGGTGTAGTGATTGCGATCGCTGGAGTTGGATTGCTGTTTTACTTGCGGTAGCCAGAAGCACTTGAACTATGATTAAACTGTATTACAAAGAACTTAGCGGGACCGTGGAAGCCCCCTAAGAGCTTGCGATCGCTCTGATGAGATTGCTATTTTACCTCAGGTAGTCTTTCAGTATTGCAACCAGTCTAATCGTTCAACTAATTCCGCGAGATTCTCCATCCCTCTACAGGGTGGGTGAGGTTGCTAGGGAAAAGTTACTGGGTGAATGCCCCTAACTTTTCCAATCTCTTCTCCAATGAACGAACAAACTCTCTGAATACATCAGTCTGTGTTCTACCTGTTAGTTCACAGTACTTATGTACAATCTCCTTTTCTTGTTCAGTTATCCGAAAGTTCATCATTTCTTTACGTACAGCCATTATTATCTCCTGGTTATTGTGTAGCTATGTGCTATACAATATAGCAAAGGAGGTGATTAATTGGCTACTCAAACAATAACTGTCAGGAATAAGTTGATTTTGCAAAATAGCCAGCAACACGATGCAATAAACGAAACGCTCAAGCAATTCGCTTTTGCTTGTAACCAGATGCTTGCAGTTGCCAAAGCCGAGAATTGCTGGAATGCTGCCAAGCTCCAAAAGCTAACCTATTACGACATTAGAGCAATCACACAGTTAAAAGCTAATCACGTTTGCAATGCTGTGGTCGTGTTGTTAATGCTAGGTCATCTACAGGCAAGGTAAAGGAATTTAGAGCAACTAGCATTGCTTTGGATGTTCGCACCTTCATATACAAGGATGGCTTTGTGGGTATCACGCTAGTAGATAAGCGCCACTGGTTTGAGTGGAAGTTGTCCTATGAGCAAAAGAAGTTGCTAGAGGGTAAACATAATCGCTTTGCAACGTTGTCTCGTACCCGCAGTGGTCAGTACTTTCTGAATGTTGCTGTAGAGGTTGATTGTGAGAAACGTTATGTCTCGAAGAACAAAGCCATTGGTGTTGACCTTGGTAGACGCGCTATTGCGGCAATTTCCACTGGCGAATCTTGGGATGGCGAGCAGTTAAACAAGACGCGTGATAGATACGCTAAAGTTAGAGCAAATGTTCAGTCCCGGCGCTCTCGGTCTGGTCGCAGACTGCGCGCGAAGGCTAAGTGGACGTGAACGACGCTTTCAGCAGTGGGTAAACCACAACATTTCTAAATCGATTGTCGGCATCGCCAAAAAGGACAGTGCAATCATCAGTATGGAGAACTTGACCAATATCAGGCAGTCTTTGAATGCTAAGCCTCGTAACAGACAGGAACGTAGACGATCTAATAATTGGGCGTTCTATCAGCTACGGCTTTTCATTCAGTACAAAGCCAATATTGCTGGTATTCCAGTTGTGTTTGTACCACCAGCCTATACAAGCCAAGTTTGCAGCCACTGTCTACGTATCCATCCTGATCCTGCAAAGTCTTTTCGCAATGAAAAGCGCTTTGTGTGTGGGTATTGTGGCGCTGACTGCGATGCTGACTACAATGCTGCGCGAAACATCGCAGCGTACGGGGTGACTATAAACTCGCCCGAAGCACCAAAATTATCCTGTGGACTTGTTCCGCAGTTTGTTTTAGGGGCAAAACCCCACCAAGAGCCTTCAGGCAGGGTGGGGTAGTTTATACTTCTATGCTAAATATTACTCCAGAGACAGATAACCAAACGAAGATTCACCAAGTGATAACGGATGCTTTTGGTCAAACACAAGAAGCCGAACTTGTAGATAAAATCCGCAACTCCTCAAATTTTATACCTGAATTATCTCTTATAGCGCTAGAAAATGAGGATGTGCTGGGACACATTCTTTTCAGCCGCATTGTCATTGAAACACCAAAGAAAATTCCTGCACTAGCATTAGCACCATTAGCTGTTACACCAATGCACCAGCGCCAAGGTATTGGCACTCAGCTGGTGCAGGTGGGTTTATCAAGGTGTCGTGAATTAAATCATTCTATTGTTGTCGTTGTTGGCGATCCGCGTTATTACAAGCGTTTTGGTTTTCTGCATGCGAGTCAATTCGGCTTGCACTCATCGTTACCAATTCCTGATGAGGCATTTATGGTGTTAGAACTCAAACCGAGTGCTTTGATGAATATTAATGGGAACGTGTGTTATCCAGCTTACTTTAATGAGGTTTGAAACATTATTTTCCTAGTTATGATTCCTACTCCTGTTTCTTCCCTAAGTCACTATTGCTAAAATTGTTATCGCCAAAAAACACACTGCTTTTGTTCTTCAGAGAACTTTGTGGAAAGTAAATGCAAATCCTCTATAGGTAGAGAAGATTTACAATAAAAAGGAAATTTTGGTTGTCTGGAAGTGTAATCAAAAAATACTGAGAATCTATCGGAATCTACAGGTATTTTTCCCCGATGAAAGACACTACCAGTGCCTGCAATAACTACCGTGCCAGATGCTCCTGTACAGGATTTATAATTTGATTGGGATATTACCTGTTGCATAGTTTTGTCACTGATATAGCCGTATTTATATTTCAAAGAATCAGCTACTTTTACAGTGAGATACTTTGGAAGATATTGAAACGGACCTCGCTCATCATTTATATCATTTAAATAAATAATGACTTTGAACAATTTTCGGTCTTCCGAGTCCATATGCCACAACCTTGATTTTCTCTCTACTTGGTTGGCAAGATCTCTGCGAAAATAAGAGCCATGATAAGCTACAGGTAGACCAAGATAATTCTCAGCAATATTGAGTAAACGTTGTTCTAATCCCCAAAGAAAAATCTCTGGGTACTCCATCATTTGTTCATTAGTTGCATGAACAACAAATTCATTTTCATCGCCAGAAATTGCTTTGGGGATTTTTGGTATTAATTTTTTTGCAGCTTGCAGTAATTGTGGAGTCGAAGGAATCGAAAGTTCCTCTAATGAAGTAACAACAACTCCCTCAGTGTTAAGACTCTCGACTATAGCACGCTCAGTAGTTGAAAGAATAGGTAGATGGCTTTTATGTTTTTCTAATGCTGCTTCATATGCAAGCTCAGCAGGGTCTCGTATAAATGAAACTTCATAAAGGTTTTTTAATATTTTGTTACGCACCTGTGTCACAATAGTGTTCATCTTATTTGTAACCTGTTTGACTAATAGATTGAAAAATATTTTAAGTAAACCTACGGTTTTTGTCCAATGATTTGTTTTTATTTTGGCAAATTTTATATTGGCTTTACATAAAATCGGCTACAAAATAACTGGGCTTTACTCTTTCTGAATATTCAGCATAAAAACTTACTTGACTGGTGTTTATTTTGCCAAGAAAGCTTTATGAAACTCTATAAGGTACTTAATGGCAGATAGAGACAAGTTACCGACTATTCGTAGAAGCCGCAGTCTCACGTATTCGTTGTCGTGTAAACTTTGATTAAATCAGAACTTGTAAAGCGGCTTAGTTTCAGAATGTTTATAATACTAACTGGGTATCTGCTATCAAAGCGCTGTTCCAATTGAAGTTTTAGTAAGATGAAAAGACACTTGCTAACACTAAGTAAAATTTCGCGGTTAGAAAAGAAAATTGTTTATAGACTCAAAGAAATATTAGGCTGAGTTAGCCAGTACTTTTCAAGTAATAATCGATACAAGAAATAATTTGTGCCACAGATAGTTAGATAATTACACCAGCCACAGCCTATACTATCGCTTTGGAATAATAGATATGAGTATAAAGGAGTTACAGTGATGGTGCGCCTAATTATCAGCTTAATTCTGCTGGGACTATTAACTGCGTGTACCACGAGTGTTCTTGCACCAACTAGGCACTTAGTGGAAAAAGCAATTGCATTTGAATTAGAGAAAACTCAACAGCAACTCAGCCAACAGCTAGATTTGGATTTTCAGGGATTTGAAATCCATCGGTTATCAATTTCTCAGGAACAACCTCTGACAATTCAAAATCTACCCACATACCGCGTTCGTGGAACTTACGAACTCACGTTTAAGCTACCAAAACGACGGTTGACACAACCTCAAAAACCTTTTGAAGTTTACCTGCAACTTCAAAAAGAAGGTAAAACTTGGCGGTTACTGGTTCCTGAAGCTAGTGGCAAGGATTCTAAATCAGTTTGGCGCAGTTATTTCATTCGATAAATTATCAATTATGAATTATGAAATGAGAGTAGAGTATGACTCTTGCATAATTCATAATTTGTAATTTATCATTTGCCATTCTCTTCGCTTTCTGAGTGTGTAACTCTAAAAACCATCACAAGCATTTTTGCCTAAGTCCCAACCCCTCGCCAAGATTGAAGTGATATCTTCATAGGAGACAAGGCAAGATGTATTTTAACTTCTTCATTGGTTCCAGTCTGGGAATTATGATTTTGGTATTGCTGGCTTTTAGCGTGCTGCAATGGTTTCATATACCTACTGGCAACTTTCTGGATTGGGTGATTGGGGGCGCAAGTTTTTGGTGGTTGTTGGTGATTGTGACTGTACCTTGGAATATCCATTTTCAGGCGAAAGAAGTTTTAGCAGAAGGGGCGCAATCAACTGAAAAAGAAATTCCGGTGGATGAGAAACAACTGGAGTATGTTAAGGTTTTGGCAAGGCGATCGCTCTTTGTTGCTCTTGCCTTACACTTATTCTCAGCTATTGGTCTTTATACCCTCGCCGCTACTGGTATTAGTGCAGTTGGCTATGTCAGTTCTGGTGCTGCTTTGTTATTAACTGGATTACGTCCAGCCATTAGTGCTTATGAGTACTTATATGCACGGTTGGTTATGATTCGCCAAGAATGGAAGTACCCGCGTGAAGATGTTGTGGAACTTCGTTCGCGTTTCGACACTTTAGAAGCAACCGTTCAGCGCTTAGAAGAACAACTGAACCCAGAACAGCCCTATTCCTTAGCAGCCAACCAACAAACTTATTTAGAAGAAACACGCAAAGAATTAGCTCGTATTTCTGCGAATTTGGAAGAATTACGAGCTACAAATCAGACGGAACATGAACGTCTAGCAAGAGAAGCAAGAGGGGCGATCGCCCAGCTTTCTACCGACGGACAATTTCTCGATCATGTCCGTGAGATTATCAGGTTTTTTAAGACAGCATAGTTGAGAATCCAGAATTGCTGCAATTCCTGAGACAGAAACTTTTTGGTACACCTGATTCACAGCCTGCGCAAATCTTCAATGTGATTTCTATACAATGCCGCCACTGCATTGTATTTCTTGACACGTGATATGGTATGTTCACACTTGATACGATTGCGCGTAGCGCCCCTTGGCCAATCGCTACGCGGAAGCGGTGCGTAGGAATGGGTATAAAAAATTAAGAAGATGCCTGCGGTTAAAACAAGCATCCCCCAACAGAAGATGAGAGAAACACTACCAACTCACATTAACCGCTATGGATGTTTTTGACTGGAGTTTAACCCACCAGAGCTCTCGTTAATTGCAGACTTACCAAAAATATGAACGAAGTTGAGCAGCATTATCCTTAATCTTGAACATACTCAAACAGAATTTTTAGATATTTATCTAAAGATTTGTATGGTGTTTCTTTCCTCCACACGGCAGTTGAGCGGGCGTAGTATATGGGATGGTGGAGCCGCATAAACACAACTTGGGGATGAGGCAGTGCTTCTGCCTCGTTCGGCATGACTGCTATCCCTTGCCCTGCTGCCACAAGGGCAATCATGGAAGCGTGGCTATCGGCAAACAGGTGCAGATTTGGCATAAAGCCAGCGCAGCGGCAAGTGTCGCGGATGCGATCGTTTCGCCCGGGAAACTTTTCTTCAGACATCCCGATAAATTTTTCAGAGGCAAGGGAAGCTAGATTAATTGAGGATTCATTTGCCAGCGGATGTGTATCCGGTATCACAGCAGCAATAAGCACTTTCTTAACGCATTTGACTGTAAACTCTTCGTCTAACTCATCGGGTGGGTTGCCCATAAAGGCAATATCGATCGCGCCATCTCGCAATGCTCTAACTTGTTCACTAGGCGGCATCTCCTGCAAACGTACAGCAACTTCAGGATAGCTACGTCCAAAGCTGTGGAGGGTTTGACCAAGAAAAGTCTGGAGGATGGTTGGGATATAGCCAATTACCAAAGGCTTGTCTGTATTGGTGTAATGAGTCTTGAGGGTTTGCACAGCCACATGACTACGATTCAAAATATCTTTTGCTTGTTCGAGAAAAAATTTCCCCCCTTCTGTGAGTGTCAATCCATCAGATTGCCTGAGAAACAGCACAACACCCAGTTCATCTTCCAGGTTTTTGATTTGACGGCTTAACGCAGGTTGGGAAATATACAGCCGGACGGCAGCACGGCTAAAGTTGAGTTCTTCTGCAACGGTCACAAAATATCTAAGATGCCGTAATTCCATGAATTGATTAGGTATGCCTAAAAGTTATAGCTATCAGAATTATAAGGCATTGGACGTTTATATCTATGTTCTATTACCCTAAATTCTGTAAGTAGGTCGGTACAAATAAAGTTAACGAGTTTCGGCAGTCCGACGTCATTAGTCATTGGTCATTAGTAAGGGTTTTAGAGGCTTTTACATTTCTTAACATAGTTTGGTTTATTTCTACCTATCTACTTAATACCAATTCGTAATTCCTAATTAAGAAATTCAGATGTAGTCTGGGTTTTCAGATTTCCGTCTGTCGCCTTATTTGAAAAATTGGTATATAGCTATTTACCAAATAATAACCATTCTGGGTATTTTTAGATGACTCGCACTTAATTTAACGTGAGTTCGACGGAACTAAAAAACAGCAGGATGCAGGTAAGTCTTTCGAGTAAATGTCAAGTGAAGGTTTTTGAGGCAAATAGATGTAAGCAGCCAAGCCTGCTATCAAGTTGACCAGAAAGTTGAAAACACTACGATGGCGGTTCAATTTGACACAGGTTTTTCAGGTGGTCATTAACTGACGGGTTAAACTCTAGTTACTAAACTTCGTGAAGACATCAATTGCAGGTGCTATTATGTACGAACAAATTAAAAGTGAGTTGAAGAAAACGGAGAGTGCTCATACACAAGAAGAGCGTTTGCAACCAAAAACAATTGCCTCTCTCACAAAGGCGATCCTTGTTGCTGAACCAGCTAACACCCCTGCAACCGACATACCAGCCACAACAGAAGTCGTCGTAACCAGTCAAAAATCATGCCAGTCGCCTAACCATGAGATATACGAATCATAGCAATATATTCAAAGCCAACTTGAAAGAGGCAGATTTGACGGGAGCCAACCTCGATGAAGCCAAAATGAAAAACATTGAAAAACTTGTTGAATTTGCGCTCCAGTTAGTGGCTACAGAAACAGGGGTTTCACTTAACTATATTCAAAAGGTAATCCTGCGAAACTCTCTACTTGAAAACAAAAAAACTTACGCTAAACTTGCTCTTGAAAATAAGTATTCGGAAAGCTATATTAAGTTCTCAGTAGCGCCGAAACTATGGCAGTTGCTTTCAGTTGCGCTCGGTGAAAAAGTTAATAAGACCAATCTCGCGGCGCTGCTAGAACAGGGGTTAGAAAAATTCACTTCTTTTGATAATCCTCAGACGACCGACGAGACAACAGCAGCAATCCCAACAGCGGGCTTTCTTAGGGAACCTGTCCTTCTAGAATCTCCATCCGGACAGGTTCCGCTGGCTTCCTCTTTGTACATTGAGCGATCGACTATCGAACAAACCTGTTATCAAGAAATTCTCCAACCCCATGCGTTCATTCGCATCTTTGCACCTCGAAAGATGGGGAAGACTTCCTTAATCGCACGAATTCTGGATTATGGAAGCAGTCAGAATTACCACACAGTGCGACTGTGCTTATATCACGCTGGAACACAGGTGTTAGCTGAGAGCTCACGCTTCTTACGCTGGTTTTGTGCAAATGTCACACAGCAGTTGGGTTTGGAATCTAGATTAAATGACTACTGGGACGAGGATATGGGAGCTTTGATTAACAGCACCATTTATTTTCAGGGCTATCTCCTCAAGGAACTCTCTAACCCTATGGTTTTAGCACTAGATGGCGTAGACCAATTATTTGAGTACCCAGAAGTTGCTAGTGATTTTTTCGTCCTGTTGCGTTCCTGGTATGAGGAAACAAAAGACATTGCAGTTTGGCAGAAGTTACGAGTCGTGATGGCTCATGCAGTTGAAGTTTACATTCCGTTACCCACCCATCGCTCTCCGTTTAATGTGGGATTGGCGATCGAACTGCCGAGTTTTAACGAAGAACAGGTGCAGGATTTAGCCGAACGTCACGGACTTCAACTTACAAAGCGTGAACTTGAGCAGTTAATGAAGCTCACTGATGGTTTTCCGTATTTAATTCGACTGGCATTGTATCAAAGTGCCCGCTTGAAGATTCCTGTGCAAACGTTACTGCAAGATGCTATGAGGAATACTGGAATCTATCAACAACATCTTCAGTATCAGTTGTGGAACCTTCAACAGCATCCTAAATTAGCTGACGCCTTTGGGCAGGTTTTAACGGCTCCAATCGAGTTAGAAATTGAGGTGGCGTTTAAGTTAAAAAGTTTAGGATTGGTGCATATAATCGATGGTCAAGCTACTGTTAGCTGTGAGCTATATCGAGAGTACTTCCGCAATTATTTTTCTTAATTCTTGAGCAGCATGAATAAGCCCAGTACTCTCCTACCTTCCACATCAAAAACTTACTCAAAATAATAAGTATAAGCAAGTTTAAAAAAGTTTTTAGCTATTTAATTTAGCTCTAAAAAGCCACTCATCTTCTTCAGTAACTAGCTCGCAGCGATTGCCTGTTCGCGTTTGCAAAGCAGTCGCAGCCGAAGGCGAGAAAGTGTCTCGTTGGCGCAGCCTCTCCGACACGAGAAGAGAAGGGCAGCGCCTGCCGTAGGATGCCCGTAAGCGCAAAGCGTGCCGCAGGCATACGCGTAGCGTCTCCTTTAGGAGAAGGGCTGTAGGGCGATCGCAAAAGGGTGGTAATTGCTCGCTATCTTCTAAGTATGAAGGCTCTACTAAATCAGTGGGAACTGGTAACTGATTAGTGGTAGGTGTTAGTGGTGGATCTATTACGAATACTAACTCACTAGTTACTGATAACTGGTCGCTAGCCACTGTTTCACCTGTCCGGGAAAGCAAATATTGCTTGAGGACTAAAAACAGATTTTTTTTCGTCACTCTCTGTCCTAATGCTTTAGAAAGGGCTCGCCACAACTGGGAGCCAATATCCTTGATGTGAGCGATACTATAGGCACAATCGCGTGCCATCTGCTTATAACCGCGTCCGAGCCATGACTGACACAGGATTAAGCCCTCAAGGGAACTTAGTTGCCTAGAGAGCAGAGTTTGTACAGTGTCCAGAACTTCGCCAATATTCATGTAGTGATTCTATTTGAGTAGTATGTTGTACACAGGAAGGAACGCTCTAGATTCTTATGCACCCCAAACAAGCAGTTAATCCAATTCAGCTTTGATGCAGATAGCTCCAGGGCAGAACGACAAGGGCTGAATTGCTCTAAGCGTACATTCACCAAAAAACTTTACTATGTATTATTTCAGTTGTTTTGCTCAACGAGAAATAGATAAAGTTGGTATTTTTGTCTAAAATTATACCGCGTTGAGAGATTTATTTCACAACTAGTGACTTTTGTCAATCATGTAAATTAGTGATTATTGAAAAAGAACATACAGTTATTGGCTTTTTTAACAGTGAACAGTGAACAGTGAACAGTGACCAGTTAACAACTAGAAGCTCACGTTGGCTCCAAGAGGCGCGATGCTCTTAATTGTTCAAGGAAAATTGACTTGGTTTCAACAGGTGCGATCGCACCTTTAGACTTCTTCGGAAGTTGAATTAATGGAAACCCCATGACGGATCCGGCAGTTATTAGGGCGACTGTTCAAAACCCTCGGCATCTCTTGTTAGAGGCTATTTATAAAGTAAATCTAAAGGCAAGTCATTAGGTTGAATACTAAGTGCTGAAAAGACGTAATTTTTAACATCTATTGAAATTAAAGCTACTCTACGTTTAAAATAATTGACTTTAATAATCAACTTTATATGCCCCAATATAGGTATCAAGTCAGCGGTAGTTTAGCGATTGATGCACCAAGTTACGTAGAGCGGCTTGCCGACTCGCAACTGTATCAAGCCCTTCAGCGAGGAGACTTCTGCTATGTCCTCAACTCCCGGCAAATGGGCAAATCCTCACTGCTGGTACGAACCAAGCATCGCCTCCAGCAAGAGGGCTTTCACTGCGCTGCTGTGGATTTGAGTGCGGTGGGGAGCGAACAAATTACTCCACTGCAATGGTACAAGGGATTTGTAGGTGATTTATGGCGACAGTTGGGGCTACTGGAAACCTTGAACCTGAAAAGTTGGTGGCTTGAACGCAACGATCTCGGTTTACTGCAACGGCTGCGGTGGTTTATTGAGGAATTGCTACTGGTGCAGTTTCCCCAACAACGGTTGTTTATCTTTGTCGATGAAATCGACAGTCTGCTGGGGCTTAACTTTTCGATTGATGACTTTTTTGCCTTTATTCGCTTCTGCTATAACCAACGGGCAATCAACCCAGAATATCAACGCATTACCTTTGCGATTTTTGGAGTAGCAACTCCCTCGGATCTGATTCGAGACAGAACGAAGACACCGTTCAATATTGGGCAAGCAATAGAACTCAAAGGGTTTGAGTGGGAGGAAGTGACTCCTTTAATTCAAGGGTTGGAAAAGACGGTGGATGCGCCTGCATCGGTTGTGAAGGCGATTTTAGACTGGACGGGTGGACAACCGTTTCTCACTCAAAAGTTGTGTCATTTAATCGTGCAATTGAGTCACGGGACAATCAGGCACGATGGTAATGGTTGCATTCCACCAGGTACGGAATCGTTCTTTCTTGAGAACTTGGTCAAAACCCGCATAATTTCGCGTTGGGAATCGCAGGATGAACCGGAACACCTGAGAACTATACGCGATCGCATTGAACGTAACGGTCAGCGGGCTGGTAGAATTCTAGGCATTTATCAACAAATTTTGCAAGGAATTGAAATAAAAAGTGATGATAGTCGAGAACAGATAGAATTGTTACTCAGTGGCTTAGTCGTTAGACATTCGGGAATCCTTAAGGTAAAAAATCGCATCTATCAAGAAGTATTTAATCTTGAATGGGTTGAAAAAAGATTAGCAGCTTTGCGTCCTTACTCGCAGACGTTTGATGCTTGGGTCGTTTCAGGGCAAAAAGATGAATCGCGATTGTTGCGCGGACAAGCGCTCAAAGATGCCCAAGTTTGGGCGCAGGGGAAAAGTTTGAGTGATTTGGACTATCAATTTTTAGCCGCTTCTGGCGAATTGGATAGGCTGGAAATGCAGCAAGCTTTAGAAGCAGAACGGCTTAAAGAAGTGGAAGCGCGACTGGCAGAGGAACAAAAAAGATTAGCACTAGAGAAAAAAAGTTCTAGGCGGCAAAGGTTTTTGCTTTTTGTAGAAAGTATGACATTAATTCTAGCCTGTGCATTGGGGCTAGAGGCTTATGCTCAGTATCGGCAAACTGCTGTCAGCGAGATTAAAGCGATCGCTAAATCTTCCGAAGCGCTATTCGCCTCAAATCAAAAGTTAGATGCACTAGTACAAGCTATCACAGCAAAGCGACGATTGAACCAGTTGGGTGTTGCAGACGCAAATATCCAGCACTCAGTTAAGGAGGCTCTCCATCAGGCTGTTTATGGAGCGGTTGACTATAACCAGTTATCCGGGCATAATAATGTGGTTAATGATGTAACTTTCAGCCCTGATGGCGAACTCATTGCCTCAGCTTCTGCCGACAAAACCATCGATCTTTGGAAAAAAGACGGTACAAAGCTGCTCACGCTTCAAGGGCACAACAATACGGTTTGGGGAGTTGTATTTAGCCCGAGAGGGGATCTCATTGCTTCTGGTTCTGGGGATAACACAGTTAAACTTTGGCGCAAAACGAATACAAAATTACCAAACGAAGAGCCGAGCTATACCTTGTGGCACACTTTAAAAGGACATACCAATGACATTGTACAAGTAGCGATCGCTCCTAACAATCAGATTATTGCTTCCGCTTCTAAAGATAAAACAATTAAACTCTGGAGTGCAGACGGCAAACTGCTCTTCACTCTCACCGGACATCAAGATGAAGTTGACAGCGTTGCCTTTAGCCCTGACAGTCAAATTATTGCATCTGCTTCTAAAGATAAAACCATCAAACTCTGGAGTACAGACGGTAAACTGCTCTTCACCCTCACCGGACATACGGACAGAGTTAAGAACGTTGCCTTCAGCCCCCAAGGAAATCTCATTGCCTCGGCAAGTTGGGATAAAACCGTCAAACTTTGGCAGCTTGACGGCACGTTAGTCCAAACCCTAACTGGACACAGCGATGCAGTAAGCAAAATCGCTTTTAACCCGAATGGTCGTTTGCTCGCCTCGGCAAGTCTAGACAGAACAGTCAAACTTTGGCAGCTTGACGGGACTGTGGTAAAAACCCTGCCAGTCGCCAAGGATACCGTCTCTGGAGTGGCTTGGAGTCCTGACGGACAAATGCTCGCCTCATCGAGTTGGGATGGCCCGATCATCCTCTGGAAGCTTGATGAGAGTTTGCTCAAGACTCTTAACGGACATCAAGCATCAATTTACACCATAAAATTTAGTCCTGATGGTAAGACAATTGCCACCGCCAGTCGTGATAATACCGTTAAACTGTGGCGGCTTGATGGTAGCTTAATTCGCACTTTCCCCAAACAAGCCGATAAAGTTTTCGGAGTAGATTTCAGCCCAACTGGGGACACCATTGCTACAGGCGGTTATGACAGCACAGTCCGGTTGTGGCGACCTGACGGAACCTTACTCCAGACTTTCACCGGACATAAGGGCAGAGTCTTCGCCGTTGATTTCCATCCAGATGGGCAGTCGATTGCCTCGGCGGGTGAGGACAGAACCGTCAAAGTCTGGAAGATTGACGGCACTGAATTGGC
The DNA here is from genome assembly GCF_963920835.1 of Scytonema sp. PCC 10023. NCBI lineage: Bacteria > Bacillati > Cyanobacteriota > Cyanophyceae > Nostocales > Scytonemataceae > Scytonema > Scytonema sp. PCC 10023. The sequence continues at coordinate 61,321 of NZ_CAWUDP010000041.1, read as the reverse complement.
AACTCTCAAAGGGCATACCGATCACATTAACGGAGTTGCCTTTAGCCCTGACGGACAGCTCATTGCCTCAGCTAGCGTGGACGGCACCGTCAAACTCTGGCAGTGGGATGGTGCCATCGCACCTGGAAAGCCCAGCTACAAGCTTCTACACACGTTAACAAGCCATCGCCGTCAGGTGGCTGGAGTTGCCTTTAGCCCTGATGGCAAGACCCTCGCTTCAGCAGGTATGGATAGCATGGTGAGACTTTGGCGGCGCGACGGTACAGAAATCAGAGCTTTTAAGGGACACAAAAATGGGGTGTTCGGAGTTGCCTTTAGCCCGCATGGCAAGACGATTGCCTCAGCCAGTTTCGACGGCACAGTCAAACTTTGGAGATACGACGGTCAAGAGATTGAAACCTTAAAGGGACATAGCGATGGGGTGTTTGGAGTTGCCTTTAGCCCTGATGGGAAGTTAATCGCCTCAGCCAGTCAGGATAAAACCGCCATTTTGTGGAATTTACAGCGAATTTTCCAGCTCGATTTCCTCCAGTATGGTTGCAATTGGGTGCGGGATTATCTGCGGACGAATGCCAACGTGAAGGAGGAGGACAGACAGTTGTGCCCCTGAATTAGCGAATTTGGAGTTAGAGAGTTTTGAGTTCATAAACTTGTCAGGTGCTGTTAGGCATCCGGCTGGAGAATCAACACTGCTCAGAATCCCTCAGATTTATTTCACTAGTCAAAAAACATCATACCTTTACTAGTTTTCCTACTTTTGCTACTTTTCCTACTTTGACGATAGGGTATGTGAAAAGATTTGAGAATGCGATAAGCCGGAGGCTTGACGCTCCGCGTATCGCGCATTAATTGAAGGTCTTTCTCAAACAAATGATTCCTCTTGCACGTAGTCATGGTTTTGACATACATATTTCCAGGTGCAAGATGTAAGGTAAATTGCTTGAAACAATATTAACTTTATATATTGACAAAAATACCGCACTTGTCAATTTATTAAAGAGCAATGCAAGAATAAAAAACATAGGGGTGTAAGGGTGTAGGGAACCCATACACCCTTACCCCTCTAGTTTTGGTAAATTGTTTGAAACAATACTAACTTTATATATTGACAAAAATACTGTACTTCTCTGTTTATTAAAAAACGATGACAGAATAAAAATCAGCATACAAATGAAGTAACTCGGCACGATAAAACAAATATATGCTATGTGAAGATATTATAAAATTTACGGAGAACATTATTGACAACTTTCTAGTAATAACACTATGTTTGATACGAGAAGAAAACAGGGTGAAATTTAGAAGCAGATGTGAATATTGGTGCCGTGTTACTAGGCTTTAAAGCTTTTAATTGTGTAGGCGTAATTTTGCTTGCAGGTAGTAACCAAGCTTGAAGCTTGATTTTTATATAGCTCCCAATATTGATGGCAATGACAACTTCTTAACTGTCATTGGCACCACTTTCAGCAACAATGGAGGTGAACCCATTGTTGACCGAGGCATCGGCAATACCCTGAACTTAAGTAGTAACACTATTTCAGGTCTAGAAAGCCAGCCAATTCTTATCTAGTAGCAAACTCTAACAAATTTGTCGGCTTCTAACCCAAGTCCAAACTGACGCGCTTTGTCAACCGAGAGTAAATGTCTAACATTTGTAAGACATTTTTTACTAATTATCAAACTTAAGAGAGGAGTTTTGACGATGAAAATACAAAGCCTATTCACAAAGGCTTTCTGGTTGGTATTGGTTTGTATCACAGTCGTGGTTGTGAGTGTTTTCAGATTAAGCCCTAGTTTTGCTCGTTCCACGATAATCCCGCCAGCACAAGTATCAACAGCGGGAGTGACTGTAGCCCAGTATGGTTCATCTTCGCTCAAAGCCCCGTATGATTAACGTTCAGGAGGAAAGTCTCTCTATAGGAGGCTAGGAGGCTACAACGCGATCGCCGCGTGAACTACCATTTCCAGGAACAAATTTTGCAGATATTCAAACAGGAGAACACAAAAAAGTCTTCAATTCGCTTAATAATGCAGAAGTGAATTTTTGGCTTGATGCATTGGCAATGGATAAAGTCTTAAATTCAGGAATTCCCGTGAATATCGTCCCATTGAACGCAACGGATTCAGCCAGATTACAAGGGTTTGACTCACGCATTAAAAACAATCCTTCTAGGTGTGCTACTGCTCCTGCTCAGTTTATCCAAAAACTCCAACCAGTTAGCAAAGAACCATTCGCAGACTACTTGTGATGCCTTAGTCTGACCCAATGCAGTAAAGAAAGCTACAATGGCGCGTAGCGCCACCGCCACTTTGTTGTAAGTGCTCGCATGAATTGAGGGGTAACAAGTATACATCAGTCGATAACCCGCAACTTGGGTTATTCTTAGAGACTAAGAACTAATGGTCAGTGAAAATATTGATTAGTAAATAAATCTATGCCAAAAGTAATTTCAATACACTCTTATCGCGGCGGTACTGGCAAATCCAACTTTAGTGCTAATCTAGCTACCAGTGTTGCCCTACGAGGACACAGAGTTGGCGTAGTTGACACTGATATTCAATCACCGGGAATTCATAATCTTTTCGGTCTAGAACCGGAGAACATGAACAAGACCCTCAATAGCTATTTGTGGGGTCAAGCACCGATTGAAGATACAGCCTATGATGTCAGCGATAATATTCAGCTCAAAGGGAATGGCAAACTTTTTCTAGTTCCCTCTAGCGTCAAGGCTGATGATATTTCCCGGATTTTGAGCGAGGGATATGATGTCAAACTGCTGAATGATGGGTTTCGCAAATTAGTTAAGGGACTGCAATTAGATTACTTATTTATTGATACTCACCCTGGTTTATCAAAAGAAACCTTCCTCACGATCGCTATTTCTCATGTTTTGGTTCTGATTTTGCGTCCCGACAAACAAGATTATCAAGGGACGGCAGTTACTATAGACGTAGCACGACAGTTAAAAGTCCGCAAAATGTTACTGGCGGTAAATAAAGCATTGCAAAGCATGAATTTTGATGCTTTGCGCCAAAAAATTGAAGCGGCTTACGATGCTCCTGTCGCCGGAATTTTTCCCTTATCAGAAGACTTAGTACAACTGGCTAGTAACGGTGTTTTTTGCCTGCAATACCCGGATCATTATGTAAGTCAGGAGTTTGCTAAAGTGGCGCAGCAGATTATGGAATAGCTAAGTGTTGACTGATAACTAATAAGTGATACCAGAATTTTAAAACTATGACAGAAAAACACGATTTAAAGTCGCTGGCAAGTTCAATTAACGCGGTAGCTTCACCTTTTCGTTCCTATCTCAGCGACTTGTATGAAAAATATGAATATCTCAATGATGGTGCTGTTGCTGACTATATTCCTGAGTTGGCATTAGCGAAACCCGACTGGTTTGGTATTTGTGTAGTGGCTGTTGACGGTCAAGTTTTCGATGTGGGTGATTGCGACAAACTACACGGGTTTGGGTAAAAGTGGAGAGACTATTGTTGGTTCAGTCGTTGGTTCGCAGATTGTCTTTATCTCTCCAACCCGACATGACCCAAATGCGGCATTTCGACGAACTGTTAAGGTAGATAAGGAGAAAGTACACCCGCTTGACAAAGCATCTCACGGTCAAAAGGGGATTGGGATTACTCTTGACTACCAAGGTAAAGAAACTGTAGCCGCCTGGAGATATTTACCTTCTTTGAATGGAGGTATTTTAGTTAAAATAAATACTTCAGAAGCATTTTCTTCCTTAATAGCATTAAGAAGAGTTGTGATTGTTTTAGGGTTTATTACCTTATGTGTGGTAATTTTAGCCGCCTTTGCAGTCGCTAAATCTATTTCTAAGCCTGTTGTCAAACTGACTCAAGTTGTTCAAGATCTGGCTCGCGGTAATTTGAATCAACAAGCACCAGTTCTAACCCATGATGAAATTGGTCAATTAGCACAATCATTTAACTTCATGGGAAAAAAACTTCAAGAATCTTTTAATATAATTAAAGCAAGAGAGCAGGAACTAGCTACTGCAAAAGAGCAATTAGAGGCTGTTTTAGATGCCGTTCCAGGTTCCATTTCCTGGTTTGATTCTGGGGGATTATATATCGGTGTAAATCGTTATGTAGCCGAAAATTGGAATATTTCTCAAGATGCTTTTATTGGTAAAGAAGTAGGTTTTCTTAAGGGTAGTTCGTTGATCGCTAGCTTTATGCGTGATTTTTTTGCTTCTGAAGAAGAGGCTGCTTCACAACTCATAGAAGTAGAAGTGAATGACTCGCCAAAATACTATTTAATTGCGGCTCAAAAATATCAGAAAGGTAAGGCGACCGTATCTGTTGGGATTGATGTTACAGAACGCAAAAAAGCAGAGGAAGCGCTGCGAATTGCTGAGGAAAATTACCGCAGTATCTTTGAAAATGCTTTAGAAGGTATCTTCCAATCCCAACTTGATGGGCGCTTTCTCAGTGTAAATCCAGCAATGGCACGTATCTATGGCTATGATTCTCCGTCAGAGATGATAGCTAGTATTCATGAAATTGATACCCAAATTTATGTTGACCCCAATTGTCGAGAAAAGTTTGCATACCTAATGGAGGAAACAGGCAAGGTTAAGGATTTGGAATATCAGATTTATCGGCGTGATGGTAGCATCATCTGGGTACAAGAAAATACAAGGGCAGTCCGCGATACAAGCGGCAAGCTGCTGTACTACGAAGGAATTGTGCAAGACATTAGCGATCGCAAACGCCGGGAAGATGAACTCAAACGACAATTAGCTGAATTAAAAGTTGAAATTGACCAGAAGAAGCGCGAACAAGAAGTAGCTTTGATTACTAAAAGTGGATATTTTCAGGAGTTACAAAGTGAAATTTCTTCTGTGAATTTGGATGAGTTTTGGGAGTAGTACATGATAAGGTGATGAGTTTGTATTTATTACTGGAGTTTAGGGCAAAGGGCACTACGTCAAGCTCTGGAGAAAGCAAAACAACCTTAGCCTGTATCGTGTTGCTGTGAACGCCAACGCTGAAGATGGTCTAGAAGTCGATGGCAATTTCAACTCCATCAGTGCTAGCAACAGTGTATTCATCAACAACGTTGGTGATGGCTTTGATGTGAATGGAAACAGCAACATAGTTGGTCTGTTGGCAATGTCCTCAATTAACAACGGAGAGGATGGGCTGGAAATCAATGGCAATGACAACTTCTTGACTGTCATTGGCAGCACTTTCAGCAACAATGCAGGTGAACCCATTGCTGACCGAGGCATCGGCAATACCCTGAACTTGAGTGGTAACACTATTTCAGGTCTAGAAAACCAGCCAATTGTTATCTAGTAGCAGACTCAAACAGATTTGTCGGCTTCTAACTGAAGTCCAATAGGTTAAGCAAAACTACTGTTTGACTAAGATAAGCTTACAGGTACTACAAAACTTCGTTAATTTATAGCTGAGCGCAGTTGTTAAGGATGTAAACAACCCGCATGCGCGTGATAACTGCGCTACAGAATGTAAACCGAACACCAAGAGTGGCTGTCCTTAACCTTAACAACGACAGCCACTCTTTCTGTTGGAAGTCAAGGCTAATTAAGATGCGTTTGCTTTGGGGCGATCGCCCAACTTTCTACCGACGGACAATTTCTCGATCATGTCCGCGAGATTATCAGGTTTTTTAAGACAGCATAGTTGAGAATCCAGAATTGCTGCAATTCCTGAGACAGAATTATAGCGGGTTTGGTGTTGCCTGGAATACAGTAGAGACCGTACAGTACAGTCTCTACATACCATTGTGTATGTGATTCAAACGAGAACCGCACTTACTTCGGACTCCTAATTTTTAGTCGTCCGGTGGTTTGCAGTTTATCAGGGCTACTTAATCGAAAGAAGATTTCTGTTTCTATGAAAAAGCAAAAAAATCAATTTAGCCACCTCACCGCAATAGAAAGAATTTACCTATCAGTACCTGCACAGTTTTTGTTAGATAAGAATATGCTTCAAGGTAAAGTTCTAGACTTTGGTTGTGGCTTTGGCAATGATGTTAAATTATTGCGACAAAAAGGATTTGATATTACAGGTTATGACCCTTATTATTTCCCGCAATACCCTAATGAGAAATTTGACACAATAATTTGCTTTTATGTTTTAAATGTTTTATTTCTTGAAGAACAAGCTAATGTTCTCATGGCAGTCTCGAACCTATTGAAGCCGGGAGGTAAAGCGTATTATGCAGTGAGAAGGGATATAAAAAGAGAAGGTTTCCGAGAACATTATATCCATAAAAAACCGACATATCAATGTATTGTTAAACTTCCTTTTAAATCAATTCACTCAGATGAGTATTGCGAGATTTACGAGTATAGCCATTATAATTTACAAAGAAACTCATCTAATCATTGCATATTTTGCAACCCTCATAAAAATCTAACTATCCTAACCGAGTCAGCAACTGCTTATGCTATGTTTGATGGTTATCCCGTAAGTAAAGGGCATGTTTTGGTGATTCCAAAACGTCACGTTAGTAATTATTTTGAACTTCCGTTTAAAGAACAATCTGCTTGTTGGTTTATGGTTAACAGAGTGCAAGAAATTCTTAGTAAAGAATTTCAGCCCGATGGTTTTAATGTGGGAATGAACATCAATCGAGATGCAGGTCAAAATATGATGCATGCCAGTATTCATATTATCCCTCGTTACAAAAATGATACTGTTGGTGCTAAAGGTGGAATAAGATATGTGATTCCTAAAAGAAAATAGTTTGTAGTTTGTCGGTTGGGCAGAACCGCAAGAATGTTATCAATACAAGGTGCGATTGCCCCTTGGGCAATCGCTGTAATCTTGTTCTACTACTACCATTAAGCAAGTAAAAATAAAAAATTAGAAAAACCAATTTGTATTCACAGTACCTTGAACATGAGTTTTTTCGGAAATGAAAGGCGTGATATTAGCATGATGAAATATATTGCTTTAGTACTGCTATTGATACTTTTCTCCTTAGTAACTTTACCTGCTGAGGCATCTGTATGTCGGAGTTATCAAGGTCAGAAAATTTGCATTCTCAGTATCAAACGCAGCGCTAAAAATTATTGGGAATATAGGGCTGCCGTGAGCGTAGATGGAATCAAAAGACCAATCGAAGTCTATAACTGTCTTGAGCAAATTAAAGTTGAAAAAGATGGAACTGTCGTACCATTTGAGGACAATGATCCAGGTAAGTTGATATGCAGTTATTTCCAGAAGTAAATAGTAAACAAGAGTCCAAAAGTCAATTGGATAAAAATAAACCAGAGATTAACACAGATGCACACGTGAAAATCGCGCATCTTCAGATTCCCGACTTCTTAAAGAAGTCGGGAATCTTGTTGTTCAGTGGAGAAAAGAAAATTCATTCTTTGCTGAATCCCCGCGCATTTATTTATAGACTGACATCTTGCACCAAAAAAAGTTGATAATTTTTTACCACTCAGTATTAAACCTAAAGTCCCTAATTTACCGAAAAAAACCCAAAAAAGTAATGTAACTTTATCCCACCGCTTTTTACATAGGCTCGGTTCCTACGGAGAGGTGCAAGATCTGAGTAGAGACATTCTGACTCCTGGGTTCTGAGAACTGATTTATAAAGTAAACCTTAAATTGTAGGGTGCGTTAAAGCAACGCGCAACGCACCAACAAATGCGATGCGTTCCGGCAAGTTCTAACTCTCTCAAACTTTCAAATCCTTACATAGCCGTAACACATCCTACTTAATATTTACTTTATAAATGACCTCTGACTCCTTCTTTTGCCTTCTATATTAATCCCGCCGACTCATAGAGCCTTTTAAGCATTGCCATTATTTTGTTACCATAATCTAAATCTGCTGACCAACGTCCTGAAAGCTGGTCGATTGATGTTGCAATACCGCGCGTCACAAAGCGAAATCTCGGATCTACGACTTCCTGCACCAATGGTTCCAAACTGGCGTAAGCTTTCAAGTGTTGAATCTGCGCCCGAACACCAATCCTCGCACTTTCAAAAGACGCCACCTCTGCACCACCACCAATAGTCCCCAAACCAGCAAAGTTATTTTGCTCTGGTTTGAGATCGCCACCAAAGCGTAAAAATGCAGTTTCTAAGCACATTTGGCAAAAAGCAATGTCATAGTTGACTCCCTCTATCGTTGCTTCTTCGCGATAGAGTTTCGGCAAGTCAGGAAACTGCACGATCGCACTTTCATTATTGTTTCTCAAAAATAGCTGCAACTGTACTTCTGATGTATAACCGTTAGACATAATCTTGTCAATTTGACCAGCGGGAATTTGCAGAATCGAGCGTAAACTCAAAGTGCGACTTGCACTATCCCAAGAGATAGAAACATGAAACTCTTGCAGTTCAATAGCTTTGACGTAAACAACTCGGCGGTAACTCACGCGGCGGACATTCGGCGCTTTCGACAAATCAACCCGCAAACGATCCACCAAGTCAATAGGGATATAAGCATTACCATTAATCAGTATCCCTTGCTCTGAGTACTTTTGCCCGTTAATGTTGATATTGATTGGCGGATATGTTGGTTCTGCTTCCCCTCCTGAACCGGGATCAACTGTACGACTCCAAGATGCTAGTCCGTCGGCAATTCCCAATGCAAAATCACGGCGGCGAGTTTGTAGCAAAGCGCGATCGTCTGGGCTGGTGAGAAAGCCTACTTGCATCAACAAAGAAGCAATTGCTGTCTGACGACAGAACGCCAAGCGCCCCAAACCCGATGCTGAATCTGGTTTAACTCCCCGGTTTGGTAACTGAGGAACACGGCGCAGCAACGCCACCAGGAGCAGTTCCGCATTGCTTCTGCGCTCATCATTACTGGCAATGTAGAAAATGCTTGCCCCACGTACAGAAGGACTGCTGGCTGCATCAGCATGAATTTCTAGGGCAACATCTTTTTGACGAGCGCGAGAATTGATCCAAGCGATCGTTTGTTGAGCACTTAAGTCATCGGGAACCGCCAAAACTTCAAAATTACGCGCTCTAAGTTCCGTCACTATCAAATCCCGCAGCAGAATCATTTCCTTCGCTTCGTTTGTCCCACCAGCGATTGAGCCTGGATCAGTTCGTCCTGCTTCTTTGCCTCCGTGAGCTGCTGAAATAAAAATACGTCCCATTTTCAGTATTTCCTCTTATACAATTAAACTTAAGCGATTCTGGAGCGCCATTCGTGCTTTGGCAACAAGAATATAATATCCATCAGGAGTCCATTGCTTTGTTATTTGTCCCTTGTTTAAAGACCAATCGCTAATGTACAGACGCGCCAGGTTGCGTCTCTACAAGTACAGACGCGCTAGGGCGTGTCTCTACAACTTATGACCAATATGTACATCCCTCGCTTGCATCCAGACACAATTGAAGAAGTTAAACAACGGGCGGACATTGTCGATGTCATCTCCGAACACGTTGTTTTACGCAAGCGCGGAAAAGATTTTGTGGGTTTGTGTCCTTTCCACTCAGAAAAAACTCCTAGTTTCACCGTCAGCCAAACTAAGCAAATGTACTACTGCTTTGGCTGTCAAGCTGCCGGCAATGCTATTAAGTTCATAATGGACTTGGAGAAGCGCTCTTTTGCGGAAGTGGTGCTGGATTTAGCACGGCGTTACCAAGTGTCAGTCAGAACCCTAGAACCTGAACAAAGGCAAGAGTTGCAGCGTCAGCTGTCTTTGCGCGAACAACTGTATGAAGTTCTCGCTGCGGCGGCACAGTTTTATCAACACGCTCTCAGGTATAGTGGAGATAAGGCATTACAGTATCTCGAACAAGTGCGTAAACTGCGCCAAGACACAATACAGCAGTTCGGTTTAGGATATGCGCCCGCAGGTTGGGAAACACTCTACCGCTATCTAGTTGAGGATAAACGCTACCCTGTGCAACTGGTGGAAAAAGCGGGTTTGATTAAGCCACGCAAGGAAGGGGGCGGTTATTATGATGTGTTCCGCGATCGCCTGATCATTCCCATCCACGATGTTCTTGGGCGTGTTATTGCCTTTGGTGGCAGAAGTTTAGGCGATGAACAACCCAAGTATTTGAATTCACCCGAAACAGAAGTTTTTTTCAAGGGTAAGACTTTATTTGCCCTCGATAAGGCAAAAGCAGCGATTTCCCAAATGAATCAAGCCGTGGTGGTGGAAGGATATTTTGATGCGATCGCCCTCCATGCAGCGGGTATCAATAATGTTGTCGCCTCCCTTGGTACAGCTCTTAGCATAGAACAAGTTCGGCAAATATTACGCTACACCGAATCTAAACAGTTAGTTCTTAACTTTGACGCTGATAAAGCTGGGACAAATGCCGCAGAACGGGCAATTGGGGAAATTGCCGAACTTGCATACAAAGGTGAAGTCCAGCTCAAAATTCTCAACTTACCAGATGGTAAAGATGCCGATGAATACTTGCAAGGACGCAATCCAGAGGATTATAGAGAATTATTAGCAAATGCTCCACTTTGGTTAGATTGGCAGATTCAGCAAATCATCAAAGACCGTGACTTAAAACAAGCTGCTGACTTCCAACAAGTGTCAGGGCAGATGGTAAAGTTACTGAAAAATATTGCTAATAGTGATACACGTAACTATTACATCTCCTACTGCGCCGAGATACTTAGCTTAGGAGATACCAGACTTATACAGCTACGGGTAGAGAATCTTGTCACTCAAATTGCTCCTGCTAGCACACCCCGTAAGTCAACACCAGTCATCAAGCAGCAACCTGTAGCAGCACAGGAAAGTGTTGCATCTCAAGCAGGCAGTCTTTTAAAAATGGCAGAGGCTTTGTTATTGCAGATTTACTTGCACTATCCGGAATATCGTCAGGCTATAGTTGATGTTTTAGAAGAGCGAGATTTGCAATTTAGCCTTTCTCATCATAGATTCTTATGGCGACAAATTTTAGAAATTTCCTCTGGAATAGAGCATGATTTGATATCAACTGTACAAGATAGATGCTTAGAGTTTCCTGAGGAGATGAAATCAGTGACTCATTTATTTCATTTAAATGAAAAAACCCAGAAAGATATTATCTCACACCATGACAAATTGATTCAAGCAGCAACTGCTTGTATGGAAAGGGTGATCAGGGAAAAGCGCTGTCGTCACTTCTGGGAACTATTGGATCAAACCGATCCAGAAGCTGAACCCCAAAAATGGCAATCTTATTATGACCTTTTCTATGCTGAAAAACAGCGGCTTCAGGAGTTAGAACGACAGCGGCAATTTTCTATTGCAGATTTGCTGTAAAGGGGACTGGGAATTGGGGATTAGGGATTGGGGTAATGGTTATCAAACGAAAAATTATGTCCGGGGAAATATTGACCGAAACCAAGTCGGGAACATTTCCCCCAACAACCGTCCCCAGTACCTAAGGAGAGGAGCGGTATTCCTCTCCCACCATACGTACTCGTTGGTGGGGAGGACAGTGACCTCACCAGTTGAAGCCTCCTTTTGGTTTGTGTCACGAAGTTTTCGCCACTGTGGGGCTTCAGCCGATTGTACGCCGCACTTGGGCACTCCAAGGACAACGTCCACAGGCTCTGCATCGCCCGATTTACCAGTGGTTGTACACCTATGGCTTTGTACATCCCAATACAGGTGAGAGCTGCTTTTTTATCTTACCCAGAGTCAATACTAAGGTAATGCAAATTGCCTTGAACACCTTTGTCCAACAAGTCAATCCAGACAAAGCGAAGTTAATTATTTTACTACTTGACCAGGCAGGAAGGCAATTGCACTCACCGCTTAGGTATCCCGGACGGTGTAATTCTTTATCCCATCCCCCCTTATACCCCACAACTTAATCCAACCGAGTGTGTATGGCCTCTCCTACGTGAACTTTTAGCCAACCGCGTCTGGAATGACCTTGATACCCTGGAGGCGATTTTATCCCAGCGTTGCCTTTGGCTGATGCACAATCCGCAAGTAGTCAAAGGAGCCGCAGGCTTTGCTTGGCTATGTAATATCTAACGAATTGTAAAGATACTATCTTTGGCAACTTCGTATTAGTTAATATTCCGGACGTGTCTATTTTTATAGCCCAATCCCTTATAAAAAGATAATTTCATATGTTGAATATAAACTGCTCATACAAGCTGGAGTGTTTTAACAATTGTTAGTCCTGAGGGCGATTTGAAAATTAATTTGTTGAATTTTTGGATTTTGCCTATCTCATCTTTTTTTCAAGACTGGTATTGGTCCTTGTGAAAGATTTTCCATTTGAATGGCAACCATACCTTCATCAAAAGCTCGTTGAAACACATCTTGATTATTGAAAGTTCTGTAACCCAGTCCGTCATAAAACCCTTTAGCAAACTCAATCGCTGCACTGTCTTGAATTGAGTTATTCATGCCAATCACATAATTAATATATTGGCTAATTGCTACAGCAGGTTTTTCTGAATAACAAGCGTGAAGCAGCACACATTTAACATAATCAGCGTGTACCTTAAACAGAGATGCTAAACTAGATGGTGAAACTGGCTTATTGTTTCCCCCATCATCCTCTAACAGCAAGCTACCATCTTCTAAGCCATGCCCACAAAAATGAACAATAGATGGTCGTTGTTCCGCTATAGCTCTGCGAATATCTTGAGGACGCACAGCGGTTCTAATTCTAATTTCAAATAAATCTCGATTGGTAGCTCGTCGTATAGCTTCTTCAATTTCCCGAATTTCTTTATCTAAACGCAGACCATGAGGGATTGCTACTAAAATCAGGATTTGTTGCAGTGAAGGTAAATCTCGTCTTTTCAAGACTGGTATTGATCCTTGTGAAAGATTTTCCAGTTCAATGGCAACCATACCTTCATCAAAGGCTCTTTGATATGCATCTTGATTATTTGGAGTTGCGTAGCCCAATCCATCATAAAAACCTTGAGCAAAGGCGATCGCAGCCTTATCCCCAATCGGCAGATTCATCCCAATTGCATAATTAATATATTCACTAATTGCAATAGCTGGTTTGGCAGAATGACAGGCGTTAAGCAGTACGCATTCCACATAATCTGTGTGCAACTGAAACAGTGATGCTAGTCCGGATGCTGGGACGGGGTTGTTTTCTCCCCCCTCGTCTTCTAACAGCAAGCTGCCATCTTCCAACCCGTGCCCGCAAAAGTGGACGATTTGGGGTTTTTCTTCTGCAATAGCGCGGCGGATATCAGTCGGGCGGACAGCAGTCCTAAGTGTAATCCTGAATAAATCCCGCTTTGCAGCACGTCGGATAGCGTCTTCAATTGAGCGAATTTCCTTATCTAAACGTAGACGATGAGGGATTGCTGTCAAAATCAGGATTGTTGCTACACGGTAATTTGGCAAGAGTTCTTGGGCAATAGTCCGCAGTTGTTGGTTTCTAGGATTTGAATTACACGCAGCGCGAACTAAATCTTCAACCCATCCCTCAGAATCGGCTCTTTCTATTAATTCAAAGACAATATCTTGTAAACTGCCTTTGCCAGCAATTGCTCTTAAATTTTTATCTAATTCAAATGCCAACATCTGTTCCAGGGATGCTAGAGTCGGAAAAGCATCTATCAAAGCATATTGTAGTTGTTGTAGTTGTTGAGAGGAAACTTTAAGTGTTTCTGGAGCGTGATTTAGCAATAGTTCTTGGGCAATAGTCCGCAGTTGTTGGTTTCTAGGATTTGAATTACACGCAGCGCGAACTAAATCTTCAACCCATCCCTCAGAATCGGCTCTTTCTATTAATTCAAAGACAATATCTTGTAAACTGCCTTTGCCAGCAATTTCTCTTAAATTTTTATCTAATTCAAATGCCAACATCTGTTCCAGGGATGCTGTATCAGGAAAAGCATCTATCAAAGCGGATTGCAATTGCTTGCGCTGTTGACCAGATAAATCTATGAACGAAGAAGGTAAAGGCTCCTGTTGAATATCTGTGTTAGGAGAAGAAGTTTTTTCTGAAGACGTGAGTTTGGATTGAAAATTTCTTAACTCGGTGTTGGAGTTGTCCCACTCTTGCTCCATTTCTTCTGCAAACTGAATATAGTCGCCTCCCAAGCGCTTTAAAACTTTTGCTCTCAATAACGCGAAAGGTTTAATCTCTATATTTTCATTGTTTTCCTGATTTTTATTGTTTTCCTGGTTTTCATTGTTTGCCTGGTATGGTTTTCTCAATAAAGCGTTAAATTCTTTGAGGGTTTTGTTGATTTTCTTAGCGAAATACTCTGAAATCGCATCAATAATTTCTAAGGAGTCGGTAACGGGAGCAGCTTCAAGGAAATTATCCCGAATATCTTCGTTGATAAAATCAAATTCGATCTCATCAGGGTTTGTTTCTGGTATAGATTCAATTTCTTGTTTCTGTTTGAGTATCCCACCCAAAAAAACTTCTGCAACGTGGACTTGCTGAGATTCTTTAAGCATTTGTGCTTGAATTATGCGGACGATTGGTAAGGTAATTACAGGTGCAGCAGATAACAAACTGGCTAGTCTTCGTGCTATTGGGGAAGCTGTTCGACGGAAGTTGGAGATTATTTCTGCTGTTTCTGATGTTGGAGATATTTCTTCGGGTGGTGTAAAAGTTATAAAATTGGAGGGAAAAACAAATCCCGTGACATTAGCGTCACTTTTTCCCGCAATCATTTTGCTCCAATTTCTTGCTGTGTCTTCTTCCAGGGTGAATATGGGAATTTTGGTTCCCGTCGCAAAGTCAATATCATCCCAGAGCAATATTTTTTTAATTAATAAACCTTGGTTGGCTATTCTAGGGGTTAAGCTGGAAAATTGTACTTTTGCTCCTAAACTGAGTCCCGTTCTCTGCCACAGCCATTGAGGTAACATCTGTAGAATAGCAACGATATTTTTTTGCGCCCAAATTTTTAGCATATCAAAAGCCTTACCATTGTGCCAAATATCGGTAACGCAATCGCTTGCTAGCAAAAATAAACGCTTACCGCTAGGGTCAACGAGGGAACGGGGTTTATAGTGATGATGTTTACGAGATGTTTTACCTGTCCCCCGTCGCAGATAAATATCTCCTTCTTTATTAGTTAGTAGTCCCCAAATTTGCACATCCCGAAACGCACCTAGTATTTTTAGGAGTTTTTGTAATTCTTGGATAGTTTTTTGCCAAAAAATCATGGTGTTGCTTTCGTCAACCACCAACACCAAATCAAATGCTGGTTCTTGAGCGGGTTGAAAAACGGGAATGCGAATGCCTTCTGTGGCGATACGGTTAGCGGTAGCTTCTTCGTCTAAAATTACTTCTGTCTCTGAGTCAATTTTTTGCATTAAGGGACGTAAGGCTCTTGCTAATTTTAGAGGTTGGGGCAACCCAGGTGCATCGGGGACTTTGATATTGAGGGTATTACTGGAGGTAGAACTAAAAGCAGAGTGACTGGATTTAGTAAAAACTTCTGCTTTTGCTGTTGGTTGAGGAGGAGTAACGGGAGTGGGTTGGGTGTCTGGAGTGGTATTTTCTCCGGTTAGTTTTGGATCATCTTTTTTTGGTTTGTCTACTTTGACAGCAGGATTAGAGGTTTCTTCTACCGTTGTTTGACTTTGCTGTGCTAACCATAAAATCTCAGCAATTTCTGTACCCGTCAGTTCTAATTCCTGCTGTAGGGTAGCAATCAGTTTTTTAAACTTTGACGATGCTTCATCCCTCATCCTTTACACCCATTCCCAAAATCTCTCTCACAATATTACATTCAAGACAGTCGCTACAGTTCGTCGCTAATGGACAAACTCTTGAACAATAAATTTTTCAGCCCATCTTTATCCAAAGTTTCAGGACTGATATGATTTGTGAGTAAATATATAGTGTTCAACAACTGGTCGGTTGCGCGATCGCCTTCTTTTAGAAAATCATCAATTAGTTCGGATATTTTGGTTTCAGCTTGATTAAATGCTTTTTCCCCAAAATGAGCTTTGACGATACTTTTGAGAGCATCAGGTTGAGGGTCTGGCATTTTTACTCGCAAACAGCGTCGTAAAAAAGCAGGTGGAAATTCCCGTTCGCCATTACTGGTCATTATAACAATAGGAAACTCAGCACAGCGCACTCGTCCTTGATGAATTGTCGCTTTAACTCCTATGTCTGAGGTATAAACTTTTTCAGTATTAGTTTCTTTTGAGGTTGATTGCGCTTGTTTAGTTTCTTCAGTATTAGTCTGTTTGACTCTCCGAACTAATTCTGGAATATTAAAAGCACCTTCTTCAAAAATATCCAATAAGTCGTTAGGTAAATTAATATCACTTTTGTCAATTTCATCAATCAATAAAACTCTCGGAAAGGGAGAAGGTAAAAAAGCAGTCCCTAAAGCGCCTAAAGTAATATAATCACCGATGGATTGATCTTCCTTTTTTTCTGCATCTTGTAACCGACCAATGGCATCATAACGATAGAGCCCATCTTGTAAAGTTGAACGCGTAGTAATTGACCAAGTGAGAACTGGGCCTAATTTTAACTCATGGGCGATCGCATAAGCTAAAGAAGTTTTTCCTGTACCGGGATTCCCTGTCACTAAAAGGGGTCTGCGTAAATACAATGCAGCATTTACAGCGATAAGGACTTCTTGACCTGCTTCGGTAATTTTTTCTTGACCATCCTGGGTTTTCTCGACATGAATGCGGAATTTTTCACCTCTTTCTCGATTTCGCTGGTTTTCTTCTAATTGTGCTAATTCTTGAATCTGCTTCCAGCGTTGGTCAATTTCTTTTTTTTCAGCCTTATTAATTTCGTGAAACTTACGCCAAGGAGGAGGACTAGGAAAATTTCTATCTTTTTTACCTTTTTTTTGTGTAACTAGATTATCATGATGCTTACCATCACCGTAAAATAATCGCCAGTCTTGAGCTTTTTGTTTCATAATTGTACCATTTTGTATAGCAATTCAAAATGATTTTAAAGTGTTAATATTCGGTATACGATTTGGATGATCGCACAAAAAGCCTAGAGGATAAAATTTTTCATCATTATCATTATAATAAGCGTTCCTACGTAGTTCATGTAATTTTTCAATTAAATTACGGAAATCATTCTTGAAATACTCTAATTTAAAGTAATCATCGATGTCACAGAAATTCCTATTTTCGGGAATTGAACATCTTCTCCAAAAAGCTATAACTGTTGCTCCACGTATAACAGCTTTAAAAAAGGCTTCATCTGGTATATCATTGTAATTTAGCTTGACACTAATTTTTTTATCTTTGAAATTATCAGATATTTTACGAAAATTACCATCGACAACTTTTTGATTAATTATTTCAATTTCTTTATTAAGAAGATCTTCATCGGAATATTCGTTGAAATCACGCTTAAAACGGTCAAAGTTATTCTCGAGTGGCTTACGAAATGTATCCTTTAGGCGTTCTCTTAGGCGCACTACTATATTAAGTTCTGTGACAATTGGACTTTTCCCTAAAGTCTCATCATAAATAAACCACTCTTTGTCTAAGTTCTTTGTTAAATAGTGAAGTGGTAAAAATAATTCTATTGTTATGTTCTTTAACTTATCGGCTTCAAGTTGACTGAATAATTCATCGTGATATTGTTTTACTTTATTTGGGATTTCGTTAAACGAATTGCATATAATACCAGTTTGTTCGTTATGACCTGGTAAATTAAAAGGTTCTTGACAAAGTTTATTTAAGCTTTCACCTTCAATAAGATATTCAGCACGCAAGTTAAATTTATCACCTTCAGCATCAACTATTATCAATAAATAAGTATAAAATACTCGCCAACTACACTCATCTTTAGGCTGAATAGATATTGAGATATTTAATGGTGATGAGACTTTTTCAACCCAAGATTTTATTTTTTGATATTCTTGACTATTTTCTGTAAATTTACCAGCGAGATTTTTGGCAAACACTAAAATACTTGGAGCTTTATTGTTGCCTACCTCTGGAAAATCTTTCCGTAAGATATCTACAATATTATTTATGATTCCAGGATTGTTGAGTTCGCTGTTATCTCTTGTTGAATTCTTAGGTAGAGTTTCTCTGTAAGAACTTTGAACTAAGTTAAAATCTTTTATTCCTCTGATAATTTCTAAAAGCTGATTTAAGTCATCTCTTTTGATAGGATATGAATAATCAAGGTAAAATTTCATGAATGATTTATTGTTGAAAAAGCTGGATAGTGACTTTAATTCTTCTATAAATTTATCTACTTGATTGTCACTATTTATATATTTGATTACCTTTAAAACTGCGTCTTCATAACTTATTCTTTTTTTCAACAAAGGTACGAATTTTTGTGAATTATCTTTCGCTATAATAGCTCTTATTCCTTCATTAAAAGCCATTAAAAATATATCTTTATTATTATTTTTAAATCCTAACCCATCATAAAAACCCTTAGCAAACTCAATAGCCACTTCGTCTATTATCTTATTGTTCATGCCAATGACATAATCAATGTGATGACTAATTGCTACAGTCGCTGCTGCTGAATCACAAGCATTAAGCAATACACATTTAATAATATCTTCACGTCCCTCAAAAATTGATTTTAAAACCTCTGGTGAAATTAATGATTCATTTGAATCATTTTCTAACTTTAAGCTGCCATCTTCAGCATGACCGCAAAAATGAACAATTTGTGGATTTTCATCTGCAATTTGTCGACGGATATCATCAATAGAATATACAGGCTTTAGAATAGCGTTCTTAAATAATGAGCGATTTGAAGCTCTGTTTATCGCTAATTCTATTTCAGAAAATTCTTTGTTTAATTTTAAGTTAGTTGCAGATGTTTGAAAAACTAATATTTTTATTTTTCTGTTTCGCTTTTTGTTATCTTTCGGTATAGTTTGGTTTAAATTCTCTGCTGAGAAACTAACTGTGAATTCAAGCTTTGCATTAAATTTCTTACTTAACAAATTTTCTAAATCAGCTTTCTTTTCGTATGGATATACATTCAATATAGCGTCGCGTAATGTCTCGCATTGATCATCTGTTAATGGCATATTGATAATTTAATGGCAATTTAACTCGTATAAATTATATATAAGTAAAGTAAGGTAGATGAGTATGTTGAACCTTTTGAAGAATTATAGCCCTCTTATTTTATCAGGAAAGGCAGAGGGCAGGAGGCATCTATGCTGAAGGGAATTCTGACTCCTGCACTCTGCCCGTGACCTCCGGGAACAAGGGTTTAAGACCCCCACTGAACTCTTGTTCAGTGGCTCCAAGACAGGAGGGGTTTGAATCCCCTTCTGTCTTGTTCCTTCTGCCCTCTGCCCTCAGCATAGATGCCTTCTTCAACATAGAAAAAGAAAAATAAGAGCCAAATTTTCAACTGTAGATAGAGCGAACATTTGAGCATTTATTTTCTAACAGAATAGCTGAAATCAGGATTTTTGGTAAAAGTCTTACGCTGTAAGCGTTCTATATTATTCTCTCCTGAAAGTGATAAAAGAGGGATAAGGTGGGCAATGCCAGGCCTTTCAAGGCGTTCATTTGTACTACATTTTTCATCGATCTATTAATCCTTGCGCTATCATCCTTACGGGATTTTCTTTAACCAATGCTTCAAATAAGAGGGCAATATTTTGACTGTCTTTGATGTTGCGATCGCTGAGGATAACATAGATAGCTTAAAGCCATAATTTTATGCCCTATACAGGGAGCGGCTTTCAGCCTTTGGATAAGTAGTTCATTTGTTCGCGTTGAAAGGGCTGGGCTGGCAATGCCCACCCTACGAATTTTATGAATTATTACACAGTGCTTGTACTAACGCATCTAAACCAGCTTGAGTGGTGAAATATGTGAGATGGTCGCAAGCGACATCTGGCGATATAATTCTTGGCTGAGGGGTTCGCTTTAGGCTAATACTTTTAATGCTTTCCAACGTCACTGCGATATCGTTTGGTTGTTGCAGAAACACCGTATCTATGACACTATCTACAGCAGAGCCAAATAATTTCTGCATCAGTCGCTTTATCTGACTGGAGTTTTTTCCAGGTTCAATTTCTAATGCTGACGGACGAATTGAGCGATCGCCAGCGATTATCGTATATTGAACGTTGGGGTCAGTATTTTGGGTGATGCTTTGAATAAAATCGCCGTCCGGTTTCATCTGATTCAAAGCTTTCTCCTGACTTTCCAAAAACGCCAGCAATGCAGCAATAATATTTACAGGCCAAGCAACCCTAGAAAGTCCATTTAACCCTATACCAAGAGCAGTAAAAGCCCAATCTTGAATTTGAGGCCAAGGAGAACCAGCGTTAGGTGTACCCAACATTACTAAATGTTGAACAATTTGCTTTCCATTTTCTTTCTCAATAAAAGTACGAGAGACTAAACCACCCATTGAATGAGCAACGATGTCTAATTTTTTCCCCTCCTTTGCAGTTAAACCAACTTCCTCTAATTTTTGCTTAAGGAGCTTGGCGTTTTCTTGAATTGTCGTCTTGATATTTTCGTAATCAAAAGCCAGAACTAAGTCATACTTATCTTGTAGAGTTTTCTGTTGTCCATTGTCTGTAGTTTTTGCCAAGACGCTAGGAAGTAAACTTTCTGTATCGCCAATAATGCCATGAATATAAAGCAAAATTTTCTTGGCTGAAGCAACTTGTGTTTGAATTTCCTTGATATTGGCATTATAATTTACCCGTCCATTTTCGGAGACACTTGCAATTCTTAAAAGTGGATAGGGAAAATTCCAACCTAATTGCTTACCCGCGCTTTCGTAAAAAACTTTTTGGAAAAGGATCTTAATTGACCCTTGCAAACTGCGACTATCAACTGTTGGTTCTGGTAAACGTTCGATAGTAATTTCTGTCTTACCATTTCTCGTCTTAGCTTTACCCAAAGGTAAGAAAAATTCTCCATCATAAGCTACAGGTAAGATATACTCGCCTGGTAATAATTGGTCGCCAATCAATAATTTTATCGGATTTTCTGGCGTTACACTTTCGTGATTATGCACATCAACAATTTCTAGAATGCTAAATGAATCAGGGCTGCGAGTCTTGTTAAATTCGTAGGCTTCAACCAGCTTCCTCCCACCGTTTCGTTGAAGAACAGTTGGGTCTTGTAAGAAAATAGGTGGGATTAAATTACTGTTCACATCCCGACTACTTGGAGGTAAGGGGTTCAAGCTAAATTTTCCCTTAAAGCTTGGATGTCCTTGGAGTTCGACACCAGCCATTAAAGTGGTTGACTCAGTCTCTTTTATTTCTATTCCACCAGGTGGTTTGATTAGAGTAATTTTAACCTCCTGGGTCATCCAGTTATCGATATACTCGTCTTCTTCTAACTCAGTTTCACGAGTATAAACTTTATCCATTAAGCGGTTGAGAGCACCAGATAAACCTGAAGAACGCTTAACTGGAGGTGGAGAATCTAAAGCAGGTTGTAGGAGTAGATTTGCGTTAAATTCTCTCGTACTAACAATTAACTTGAAAATCGTATCGTACTCAGTAATCTCGCTATCTAAATATTTTTTGTTAATTCCTATTTTTAATTTTTTACCATTAATAGGTTCAGGATTAATGGTTTTTTTAGAGAAAACTATACTCCCCTTTTCTTCAAAAAATGGAGGAATTTCTATGGCAAAGCTTCCTGCTAATTCTATTACTTGGAAATACAAGTCCTGGTCGCTTTTATTTGTAACTTTGATTTCTACCCGTGGTTTCTCCCATTTATTATCTTTCCAAGTATATTCTCCACGCAAAGCAGAAGGTTCTGTTTTTGAGGAATATTGATTCTCTCCGGAAGTGATAATAACTTCCATCTCGACATCATATGCGATTTGACTGGTTGGTGGAGTTTTCAATTCCAGAATATTCTTCCAACGTGCAATGTGCTCTAAACGTTTGATAATTTTGGTGGCGCATTGTTGAGTGTAACCTTGATTATCAGGTACATCTGGAACAGGTGCAACTAATGGTTGTTTATCAGTAACTTGTTTAATCCAAAATTGACCCTTAATAGCTTCTAAATAATAATCTGCATCCGCAAGTGATTTGGTTTCTCGAATAAATAAGGAAGGTTTCCCAGCATTAACTGATGAAAGTGCTATACGAGCTAATTCGACACCTCCATCATCTCCTTGAAAATATACCTTTAACTTAGGTAATGGTATTTCTGTTACAATTGCCCAATAAGGTTTATCTTGAGATAATTGACTGCTATCACCGCTAATTTCAGCGATACTAACTTCTGTAAATACTTGAGTAAGCTTTGCTTGGCAAATAGCATTTTCAATTTCCTGTAACTGCTCTGGTGTACTTCCTTGAGGGAAAATAGCTATTCTAGTCTCCCCTTCAGATGTTGGACGAATACCATGTAAAATACCACCGTTAATTACCCAATTGCGATGAGTATTACTGTCATAACTCAAAGTAAAATAATTTATAGTTTCCCCTGCTGCACCTCCCAAGAAAGATTGTATTAAATCATCAGATGTTGCTTCTATTTGTGGTGACTGGTCTTTAACTTTACCAGTTATCAAAGCATTAATATCTTGAACTAAATTTGCATACGATAAATTACTATTAGTACGCTGTAAAGCTTCAGTTAAAAAGTAAGAAAAAGCACCACGACGTTGACTATTTGAGCCTATATGTTCTTTCGCAGTTTGAAAGTCGCGACAAGCAGCAATTGCTACGTGTTTGGGTGGTTCATACCTATTACTCAAGCGGTTATTTAGCCATTCTTCGGGAAAAAGAAAGTCTTTTAAATCTCTTACTTTTCCATCAGGATTTGTTTGACGTTCCACAACTTCTGGGTCTCTTGTCGCAGTACCGGAGTGACAAGAATCCAAAATAATTAGGATGTGAGGGTCTTTTTTTGCTACTTGCTCAATTAAATAGCTTAATTCCTTATCTGCTAAGTCTCGACCTTCTGATGTCCGGCTGTCATAGCAAACTAAAGTTTCAATTTTACCATCTCGTTCTTGTTTGCGAAAAAACTCTGGTGCTGTTTCATAGGAACCATGACCCGCATAATAAAACAATACAACATCTTCGCTGTCAGCTTGGCACAGATGTTGCAAAAAACCGTCGATAACCGCTTGACGTGTTGCTAAATCATTAGTTAACTTCCAAGGAACAACAGAATTTTCAACTAATTCCCATTTTTTATCAGTAGCTATTCGTTTACGTAAGTATGTTTCTATTGCTTCAATGTCATTGACGCAACCCTTTAGCGAATTCACTCTTGATTGAGGATGGTAATTATCAATACCAACAAGTAAGGCGTAAATTTTGTGAGTCATTCGTTTTCTCCTAGCTAAATGGGCAACAAAATCGGCGAGCAGTTAGTGCAAGCAAAAAAATATACCATTGTCAAGTATTAACTGTTGCTTCAGAGGGTGTCTGCCTCAGCAGCTGACCTGTGCCAGAGGGATTGGTTGACAAAAGCAGGATTTGTCGGATTGGGCTAAGACTTCCCTATAAGCATATAGAGGTAAGCAGAACTAACTTATGCACTTTACGCTAAAGTCGTGGATTGATAAGTAGGTCAACCTAATTAAACGTAAGACCTCTCTCCAAACCTCTCCCCTACAAGGGGAGAGGCTTTGACTCTCCCCCTTCCCTTATAGGGAAGGGGGCTGGGGGGTTAGGTTTATTTTATGTTTTTTAAGGTTGACCTACTTACCATTGGATAACTTATGTACGGGCTGATTACCGTGATTCAGTTACCAACGAATCGCACTTCCACAAATACTTGTGTCTCTACTTTTACTTGATATTGAACGTTTAGCTCCTGTAGAGCAACGAATTATTTGGGTTATTTCCCACTTTTGGTGATCCTAGTTGGGGGAAGGCAGAGGGCAGAGGACAGAAGGCAGAAGGAAGAAAACTCCATAAATTCTTGCGCCGCAGGGGTTACAGAACATCTGCATCATAATCTTGTCTGAAAGTTGGCTCTGAGTCGTTGTCACAAGTTGCACGACGACAGGCACTTAGGTTTCAAACCCTTCTGCCTTAAAGTACGTAACCATCCATCATCACGAAAATCTGACAAGAGCCTTAATTTGTCGCTGCGGTCAAATAATTCGTCGCTCTACAAACGCTCAATGGTGTTTTTACCCGAATGAAAGGCAAGGTTGCTGGGTTGAGACGGTGATGTTATTGGTGAAATAGCAATTGCTATTATCCTGTTTAGGAGACTATGCTTAAGCACCACGAATATCCTGCTGTTTATCAATTTCTGCTTGCTCCGCAACTTCTCCAGTACCATCAGCAGGGCTTGACACTTCCAGTCCGCCTCTATCTTGCACTATCGGAGAACGGGAACCATCATCACCATCTTGAATAGTTTCAGTTTCTTCTGCAGGAGAGCCTGGGTTTTCAGTAGACTGTTTGGATTTTAGATTCTCTTCGTTCATAGTTGCAAAAGGATAAAATTTAACTGATAAATTTACTTAGCTAATTTTTCTATTTTAGAATTTCATCTCTCATTTTGCTACTCTTTTAAGAGAGTGCTTTTACGCAAAAGAGTTTCCATTTCAGAAATTATTGCATTTCTACTGCCCCCAGCGCTTTCAACGTTGCCCTTTGAGCAGTAGTTAGACCAATCACCCCGGTGATGTTCATGCTCTCATAAGGTCTATCAGCCCTTAGTGTTTTCAAACATTCACCTGTCTGTACGCTCCAAAGCTTGATTGTCTCGTCTTTGCTAGCACTAGCTAAAGTTTGACCGTCTGGGCTGAAAGTCACTGACCATATGACTTTGTAGTGTCCCTCCAATATCTTGAGATTTGCACCAGTACTGACATCCCAGAGTCTTACTGTCTGGTCTTCGCTACCACTGGCTAGGGTCTTACCTTGAGGACTAAATGCAACTGACCTGACTCGGTGAGTATGTCCTTGAAAAGTTTGTAAGCATTGCCCTGTGCAGACATCCCACAATTTGATTGTCTTATCTCCACTGCCACTGGCAAGTAGGTTCCCACATGGACTGAAAACAACCGATAGAACCCAATCCTGATGTGCTGGCAAAGTTTGTAGACAAATGCCTGTAAAAGCATCCCACAGCTTAATAGTTTTATCATCACTACCACTTGCTAGAATCCTCTCTTGGGGACTGAAAGCTACTGACTTGACCCGATGCGTATGTCCGTGCAATGTATGCAAACATTCGCCTGTGTGCCAATCCCACAACTTCACGGTTTGGTCGCGACTGCCACTCGCTAGAATTTGTCCATCTGGACTGAAACTAATAGATTGTACCCAATCATCATGACCCCACAAAGTTCTTATGCATTCACCTGTACGGGTATCCCAAAGCTTGATAGTTTGGTCGTCACTGCTACTTGCCAAAATGGAACTATTTAGGCTGTCTACAGATCCATCTGTTGAAGTTCCAATCGATTGTTGCGGGGCAAAGGTGACTGATGAGACAATATTGGTATGACCCTGCAATATTTTCAGACATTCTCCTGTAGATAAATTCCACAATCTCACTTGATTGTCTTCATGACCACTTGCCAAAACATGACCATCTGAACTGTTCGCATCGCGTTGCGGAGCAAAGGCAACAAAAGAAACCCAATTGCTATAAGCTTCTAGGGTTCTTAAACATTTTCCTGCTTCAAAATCCCAAAACTTGACAGTTTGGTCATCACTTATACTCACTAAGGTTTGTCCATCCGGGCTAAAGGCAACTAACCAAACTCGGTGGGTATGCTCTTGCATCGAAAGCAGGCAATCTCCTGTGGAAATATTCCAAAGCTTAACGGTTTTGTCTTCACTTGCTGTTGCCAGAAGCTGACCATCTGGACTGTTCGTGCAGCGTTGCGTTCGCGCAGCGTCTCCGATAGGAGAAGCAAAAGCAACTGCCCATACGAAACTGCTGTAGTTGGGTAGTATTCTGACACATTCTCCCGTTTGGAGATTCCATAACTTCACTGTATTACCATCGCTTCCTGTTGCTAATGTCTGACCATCTGGACTGAGGGCAACTGAGAGCATCCAATTAATATGGATTTCTAATGTCCGCAGACACTTACCGTCACGAATATTCCATACTCTCACAGTTTGGTCTTCGCCACTACTGACAAGGGTTTGCCCATCACAACTAAATGAAACCCACATGACCCGAGCCGTGTGCCCTTGCAATGTTTTCCAGCACTGTCCTGTGTGGATATCCCACAACTTCACAGTATGATCATTACTGCCAGTTGCTAAATGTTTTCCATCAAGGCTGAAAGCAACCGATTGCACCCAACTCGTATGACCGCGCAGTGTTTTCAGACACTGTCCTGTGTGGACGTTCCACAGCCTCACGGTTTGGTCATTGCTACCACTGGCTAAAATGTGCCCATCTGGGCTAAAGGCAACAGAGACGACCCAAGCGGTATGCCCTTTGTAGGAAATGAGTTGTCGGCTATCTGCCACTTGCCACAAGCAAATTTCACTATCAATTCCTGTTGCTAACAGCTTTCCGTCCGGACTAAAGGCAGCTGATAGAATCCCACCTAAGGTTTGAGTAAAAACAGATTTGGTTAAATCCGAGTTGGCGAAGTTGACTCGATGCAAGTTCATACCTTGTAAATAAGCTTGCCAAACGGTTAAGTGAGAAAAATCATAGCCACCGAGATCTACCTGGAGTTGCCAAAGAAGATTGAGAAGATTTCCACCTGCATATCCTGGTTTGCGTGGTGTCTGTAAACGCAATGTTGATAGCAGGTTTACAAGACTGTTTGAGACATTTTCTTGACTACCAAACTCGTTCAGCAATTTATTAGCAAGGGGTTTGAGAATGAGGCGAATTTGAGCATTTCTGAGGTAATCTTTTGCAGTCGCTTTTATCAAAGCATGGCTATCAAAAAGTGCAATTTCTCCAGTGACAAGCTCTTGATACACCTGCTCAATCAATCGCTCGATGACATACTCCATGACCACCGATTGTTGAGTGAACTTTGCTGTTGTGTTCTCAATCAGCGATCGCAACTGCAAAGACTGCAAAGCTTCTAACAAAATTTTTGGCAGGATAGGCGGTAAAATATCTTCTCGTAATAAAGATAGGTCTACCCACTCCTGATTAATCGCCAGCCAATACATAATCTTCTGCTCTAAAGTAGATAGGCGATTAAACTGCTGGTCGAGTAAATCGGAAATATCACCAAAGATAACAGAGCCTTGTTCTAAAAACTGAGAAACATCACCCCCAAATAATTCCTGAATAGTTGTCGCCACAATCTTTAGCGCTAGAGGATTACCAGCATAGTGCTCTACCAGCGCTCGACTTTCATCTTCTGATACAGAAAAACCTTTTTCTGCCAGAATGGACTGACTTTCTTTGAGCGTTAAGCCACTCAGTCTCATAGAACGAATGGGAGAATTTATACCTTCTTTGGCACTAAGTCCTTTAGGTTTTTCTCGAGAAGTCAAGACTAAGCAACTCTGATGGCGGGTTTCTCCTACACATCTCAACAATTGCCCATATCCTTCATATCCTGCTTGGTAGGCTCGATTTGTCTCATCACTACATAAAATTGACTCAGCATTATCTAAAATGAGCAAGCAGCGTCTTGCACGCATATACTCAAGCAATCGAGCAACTTTACCATCTATGGTTTCTGGCAAATTCGTTTCCTGTTCCTCGCACAAAAAGCAAATTAGGTCTGCCAAAAGCTCCTGAACTGGTGGAGCATTGCGCAGACTTCGCCAAACCAGATACTCAAATTCGTCTTGAATGACTTCTGCTAGCTTTACAGACAAAGCCGTTTTACCAATTCCACCCATTCCAATTAAAGTAATCAGTCGGCAATGGTCACTCACAATCCATTGTTTCAAGGTGCCGATTTCTTCACTACGTCCGTAGAAAACTGAGACATCAATCGCCTCTCCCCAATCTTGGCGTCTGCTGGTGACTTTTCCTTCAAGGTTTTTACCAATATGGAAACGAGAGCTTTTATCACTCAACTGTCGCCAAGTCGGCGGTTCTATTGCAGGATTAATGCAAATGACAGGTAACCAAGAAGCACCGGGAAAGTCATCTTCTAACCCCTGTAACTTTCTGCGTGCTTGTTGCACCGCCAAGTATAGAGGCAGTTGTTCAAGTGCGAAAGCTTGCAAGAAGTACTTAAAAAATTCCTGTGCCACAAGATTTGGCACTGGCTCCCGCATGACAATCACTGTGGGAATATTTAATTTCTGGAGAGCATTTGCCAATCCTAATCCATCACAGGAGTTAAAAATCGCTAACTGCAAACCTTTATCAATAGCAGCTTTGAGAGCTTCTTCTAACTGTTCAACTGTTAAGCTGTTGTTTGTTGTGTCCTCGTTAATACAAATTCGACCTGTTTCACCTTCGCTATGACTATGACCAGCAAAAAAGAAAATATCCCAGCCAGCTGAATCCCAAAACTCTGTATTAATTTTTTGACGCGTTGGGTTGACAAGAAAAACAGGTTCTGCATCTGGTAAGCTATTAAGAAACTTGATTTCTGCCTCCGAATCAATCCCTTGAGTATTGCCTAAAATAGCCAAGATTTTGATTTTTTGTCTTGTCAGTTTTGGCTGCGAGTCTTCGGTGCGTCTATACTCTGGTGCAGAAAGAGCGATTTCTGTTCGTCGATAATCATTGAAAAAATCGCAACGGTACCAAGGTATTCGCCGCATCATTTCATTATTAGTTTCAAGAATCACCCGTATTTCTTCTGTTGGGTTTAGTAAGGAGCGCAGTTGTCGGCTAATGTTGATTATCCCCTCAGATTTGAGCCAAGTATTCATACTTTCTTGTAACCTTTGGCACAAATCATTAAAATCAGCAATAGAGATGTTGGTTATACCACTTTCATCAATTTCTAGTTCATCATCTTCTCCTGCTAATAGGGAACGTAGATACACGCTCCTACACAAACTCCCATAAGCTAACTGCCATTTTTTATACAATTCAATCAAATCTGGTGCAGGAGGTAACGAGCCTGTCAATTGCTGTGGAAGGGGATGACTATATATCCACAATTGGATAGTAATTTTTGGAAATCCATTGTACAAATCACCGTGTCCCAGATTGATGACAACTGACTTGCTCATTTGAAGATTTAAATATTATTTTCAGTATAGAGAGATGACAGTGCTTTTCACACTAGTTAAGATCTTAACATCTTTATTTTTTTATAGCATAATTATAGCGACAGCCGCGTCCAAGGTAGGATTCGCGATGATAGCCGCTGGAATAGCAATGAACAATTTAATAATTAGAAAAATCCGCTGAAACTGAAATAGTCTTCCTACCAACAACTCACGCATGAACCTATCCCACTAATAAGATTCTTTGAATCCAGATATGGATAGTAGCAAGGTCAATGAATGCATCAAAATAGGACTTACGCATTGTCAAAAAAATGATTATGTGAATTGAGTCAAATCTTCGGTTTGAACTCTTTTTTAGACGCATTATTTCGGCTCAATGAGGATTTTCATTTTCAATATACATATGAAATGTGAGAATTTGGTGAGCATTTCGTAAATTGTTTAAAACAAAAATGTCATTAAGGTTGCAGTTTAGTTAATGCACATTACCTTCTGTTTGTACAGTGCGTAAGTCCTACAAAATATACTTTCTGTCGCTTCCAGCGAACAACCAAACGATGATATTTTGAACACAGCGCAAAACAACGCTCTTGCTGAAATCTTAAAGCAGAGACTTTGATAGATATGCCTTTCTCATCTTCTACCGTGCAACCTCCTCCAGTGTAGAAGTTCTACGAGTGCTGCATGGAGCGAGAGATTTGGAGGCAATTTTGGATGAAGATGTAGACGAATGATTGTTGGATTCTCTTTTATAACGCTTTTCAAATAATTAGACCCTTTCCTTTTATGGGACGGGCAAGATGCCCGTCCGATTGCTCCTCACACATACAAGCCAGCCTATAGGGGATAAGCCCTTGGATTTTCGGTCATCGTATCTCTCTAAAGCGATGGTGCTGGGAGTGGCTGCGCCGGGGCTGACAACGGATCTATCCCTCCTTGTCCCACTTCAAACTGACGCATCATGTCGTGGTCTTCGTGAACCATGTTGTGGCAATGGTACATATACTTGCCAATTTGAGGTCTAAACCTCCCAATGATCCGTACAGTCTCGTTTTCACCAACGTAGAAGACATCCTTCAAGCCACGCTCATAGCCAAAAGGCGGCTGACCATTCCGGTCAAGGATTTGAGCATC
The DNA here is from genome assembly GCF_963920835.1 of Scytonema sp. PCC 10023. Classification (NCBI taxonomy): domain Bacteria; kingdom Bacillati; phylum Cyanobacteriota; class Cyanophyceae; order Nostocales; family Scytonemataceae; genus Scytonema; species Scytonema sp. PCC 10023. The sequence continues at coordinate 31,221 of NZ_CAWUDP010000041.1, read as the reverse complement.
GATAAGGTGAAGGTGAACAGGATGAAACCACAAACCTGAGTTGTTGTGCAGTCTCCAAATCTCCACTTCTTCCAGTTGTGGATTAGCATCAATTGCGTTTCGGTCCCATCCGTTGCCATTGATCACCCATAACGGATTACCACCTTGCTCAAAGGTGAAGTCGCGGGTTCGCACAGCTGAAGATTCTGGGATGAATTGAATATTGCGTAGTGTGCTGGGAATAGAGCTGTTATCGCTCTGTTGACGCACCACATCAAAGCGCATGATCTTATTTGTGTTGCCGGTATTATCGTTATTAGGGGGTCCGAGATTTTGCAGGACTACCTGAGTCCCTATGGAATACCTAGAAAAATCGATAATCAAGTCATAGCGCTCTGCCATTCCAATACGCATATCTCTAGTACTTACTGGTGCAGACATCAACCCAGCATCAGTACCAATCACAATTAAGTCATCACCCGTACTGAGAGCGAGTTTGTAAGAGCGGGAAACAGATGTGTTTAACACCCGGAAGCGGTACTTGCGGTTAGCTACCTCCATACGAGGCCAAGGCACACCGTTGACTGTTATCACATCGCCCATCAGACTGTGCTGAGCTTGGTCATCAAAAATGAGTGAACCATTAGACGCGAATATCTTATCTTGGATGATCAGAGGGATATCATAATCATCCTTGGGCAGTGGCAGATTCAGTTCATTGTCATCTTGGACAATATACATTCCAGCCAGCCCCATATACACATTGAAAGAAGTCTGACCGAGGGCGTGGTCGTGATACCACAAAGTAGCAGCGGTAGAGTTGGGATAGGTGTAATCCTTGTAGTACCCCTGAGGAATCAAATCCTCAGCGTAGCCATCGTACTGGGGTAACGATGCCATTCCATGTAGGTGAGCCGATGTTGGTACACCTACATTATTGATAAACCGCACAACCGATCGCCGATTTTGACGTTGTTTGATTGTCGGACCGGGAAATGTACCGTTATAGCCCCAAATCTCCGTTGTTCGTCCTGGTAATATCTCTACATTAGCCCTCTGCATCGTGATCTGGTAATAATCAGTTGTTGAATCGCTGCGTACAGGGCTCAACACTGGCGGTGTGCGGAACCCAAGTGTAAATGGCTCGACTCTCTCATCAGTTCTCTGAGCATATCCACGATTTTGAAGTGCTACGGGAAGCAAAACAGAACCCCCCGCAAGCGCTGCAATCTTCAGCGCTTCACGTCTGGTGATTTTCTTCATTGTGCAGTTCCCTGGTTAATAGTTTGTATAAATGTGACTGGCTTAAAGGCAGTCAGAATTTTTGTGTAGTGTCATTCTTTCATAAAAAATATAACAACACGCTAAAGTTTATTTAAGTAATAATACTAAAAATGAATAGGTTATAAAAAAATGACAAATGACTAATTTGAATTAAAATTACATTTTTATTATTTTTGTCTCTTTTGTGGCTGCGTCTCTTGTTTATTAAATATGTAGCGAAAAAAGTCAAACATAGCTAGAAAAGGTTTTGTGTAAAGCTTTCTAGGAATCGTAGTGTTAGCATAAATAATAAAAAAATGTAATTATTCTAAGTTAATTTTAATATGATCAAACATCAATTGTTAATTTCAGCAAATGAATTGTCTAATTCTAAGATTTGCTGATTTTACGTTTTATTGCCAAGCTGCTTTTCATAACAGATTGTGTAAAAATACTCACTTATTTTCTCCGATTCGTTTTCAGTAACGGTAACATCTGGACTGCGGATGCACCTACTGCCTGAGAAGGAATTAATTTTGGTGAAAAATGTCAAATTATTTTGTATGTAAATTTCACTTTTTTTGTACTTTTTAATACATTAAAACAATAGAAATCATCCCGTAACTCAGCCTTTAGGGTTAGATTTTGAAGTCATCTAATATATGAAATTGAGCGTAAAAAATAGTAAAAATACTGAATATAATTTTATTATCAGTAACCTCAATGCTGTCTTTTCCTCATGAAAGCACTCGAAGCCTACAGCCTCAAAAAAACATACCGCCAAAGCAAACAAATTGTGGAAGCAGTCAAAAACGTTTCCTTAACCATTCTCTCTGGTGAGGTTTTGGCGTTTCTTGGTCCTAATGGAGCAGGCAAGACGACGAGTATTAAAATGATGGCAGGACTGATTCAGCCGGATGCAGGTTGGATCAGAATTGCTGGAAGTGATCCCCATCGTAATCCAGCAGCATTGCAAAAGATGGGTGCAGTGCTGGAAGGAAATCGTAATGTCTACTGGCGACTCACACCAGAAGAAAATTTAGAATACTTCGGCGTGTTAAAAGGACTTTCTCGCCGAGAAGCCCGTAAATCAGGAATCGCACTTTTAGAAAGATTTGATTTGCTACACAAACGCCGTACACCAGTACAGCAACTTTCGCGGGGAATGCAGCAGAAATTAGCAATAGCAGTTGCCTTAGTTCATCAACCCTTGCTTTTATTATTAGATGAACCGACTTTAGGATTAGATGTAGAGGCGACTGAAGATGTGAAAGTGCTGGTGCGGGAAATTGCCGCTTCTGGTTGTGCTATCTTGTTGACAACTCACCAACTGGCGATCGCTGAAGAGCTTTCTGATAAAATAGCCATTATCCAAAAAGGTGAAATATTAGCAGAATCACCAACAAAAGAATTGATCAGACAGTTTTCTGGTACAGCTTACAAAATTGAAATGGAAGCTACATTAGATCAGGCAAGAATTGCAGAATTAATAGAAATTGGGGCTGATGTGGAAGATGAAAAAATTATCTATGTCACTCAATCAGAATTACTCTATCAAGTCTTTAATATCCTCAAACCTTTTCCTTTGAAATGTGTGGAAAAAGAGCAATCTGACTTGACAGAAATATTTTTGCAAATAGTTAGAGAAGGAACTGACCGTAAAAAGATATTAACGCGCTCAAACTAGAAGTGTGGGAAAATACAAACAAAAGTTACATCAGTGGACTTCAATAAAGTTTTTAAGAAATAGCAATGTTTGAATTATTTATAGCTGAATTACGTCGCAGTTGGCTTCAATTTCGTCGTTATCCAGCGGAGGCGATTGGGTTAATTGTCATCACCACTATCTTTTTTTATGGACTTTTTTTAAGCGCCCGTTACCTTGCTGGTCCTAGTTTACAGTTAGGCGATCGCCTCGACTCAATCATTATCGGCTATGTACTTTGGACTTTGGTGTTATTCATCGTTACGGACATTGCGGGTACCTTGCAATACGAGGCACAGACTGGCACTTTAGAACAACTTTTCCTTTCTCGATTTGGTGCCATCAAAGTCTTCTTGATGCGGACTTTGGCTAGCCTAACCTTGCAGATGGTTATTATGCTCACCATTCTATTTATCATTATGGGGCTGACCGGGAGCCGTCTGAACTTTCCCCCAACATTACTTTTTCCGTTCGTCACGGTATTAATGGGAGCTTATGGTATTGCTTTTACAATGGGTTCTTTAGCTTTATTACTAAAGCGTATCCAACAATTAATCGGAATTTTTAACTTTGCGCTCTTATTTTTACTAGCCACTCCCACTGAAACTTGGACACCACCACTAAACATTTTGGCACAATTACTGCCCATGACTTCTGGTGCAGCAATATTACGTGATTTGATGGCACGGGGTGAGAGTTTAAACTTCACGAAATTGGGTATAGCGTTCGTGAATGGGGTTGTCTATTTTGCTGTAGGATTACTGCTTTTTTATCTTGCTGAACGCGAGGCAAAGCGGCGAGGAATGCTGAGTGGATATTAATTAGGAAATAGCCGCAGGCTCTCGGCATGGTATCAAGATTTGGTAATATGATAAATTCCCTGCTCCGGACAGATGAGCGATTCGCTTGAGTTCGAGGAGCTGACAAGATAAACCAAGTGATTCTAAGTTAGGATCAAGGGAATATTTTGTTCAGTGGGATAGATTTGTGATGGCATCCGCATCGCGTGTTATTCATAGTGATCCCGACATACTGGGGGGAACACCTGTCTTTGTGGGCACTCGCGTACCGATGAAAACTTTGCTTGATTATCTTGAGGCGGGTGATTCGTTGGATGTATTTCTAGACCATTTTCCGAGTGTTAGCCGTCAGCAGGCGATCGCAGCCCTCGAATTGGCAAAGGAAATGCTGAGTGCCTATGCGAATCCTGCTTGATGAGTGTGTTCCACGACCTCTAAAACGTGAACTCATCGATTATGAGATATGGACAGTTGTGGAGATGGGATGGTCTGGCAAAAAGAATGGTGCACTGCTACAACTTATGGTTCAGGAGGGTTTCACAATTCTGCTAACTACAGATCAGAATTTGCGGTATCAGCAAAACTTGCAGCAAGCCGGAGTTGCAGTCGTTGTTCTCATGGCACCCAGCAATCGACTTCCTGATTTGCTGCCACTCATACCAGACGCCCGTAACGTGCTAAATATGATCGCACCGGGCGAAGTCATTGAAGTTGGAGGTTCTTGAGAGTTGCGTAGTCGCGGCACAACTCAATCGTTAGCTTGCCTGAGATTATCGTTTGAGGGAGTACTTTGGGGTTGTCTGGAAGGCGAATGATATTGATAAATTAGAAGATAAAATTATTTCTTCTTCATCCTTGTTGACTCTACTTTAACAAAGCCGCAGAATCTACATCCAAAAATAAGGTCGCTTGCTGCTGCGTACGGAGAATAGAAGCGGGACAATCTGTGGTAATTTCGCCCTCCAACATCTGTTTTACTATCTTCGCCTTGCGTTTTCCTAATGCAAGACAAATGATTTTTTTTGCCGAACAAATCATTGGCAAGGTGAGGGTAAAAGCATATTGCGGCACACTTTCCAAATTGGGAAAATACCCTGTGTTGACTTGTTGCTGGCGGTTTGTAGTATCCAGCTTCACCAGTTTCACTTTATAGGGGTCGTTAACATCCGCTACTGCTGGATCATTAAAAGCCAAGTGTCCGTTTTCTCCCACACCAAGACAGCACAGATCTATAGGTTGTGCTTGCAGGAGTTTGGTATAGCGATCGCACTCTACCAAAGGTTCAATCGCATCACCTTCTATATAGTGAAATTTTTTGGGGCTCACCTGCTTTTCCACACGTTCGCGCAAATAACGTCGGAAACTAGCGGAATGGTCAGCAGAAATGCCCAAATATTCATCTAGATGGAAACAGGTAATCCGTGACCAATCTACACCACCCAATGCTATCAAAGCATCAAGAAATTGAATTTGGGAGTTGCCTGTCGCCAGCAATAAAGCCGCAGCATCCTTTTGCTCAAGGGTGTGCTGTAAATGTTTTTGTGCAATTCCCGCTACATTCTGCGCCAGTTCAACTTCCGAATTATAAACCTGTACCTGCAAAGCATCGACGCGAAAAGAATTTTTGGCGGTTGACATTGGGATCTACAGAAAATTTTCTCACATTAAAGGAAACGAGTCGGGGCATGACCTGTCTGCCGTTACTCGTACTAGCTACGATACGTTGCGATTTGGAAGGTCAATTATAATTTTCTACTTTTAAGAATGGTTATCCAAAACTTTGACGTTTTGAACTTGGACGTAAACGGAAACCATACATTCCCGCCAATCCTAGAAACTCTAGATTCTTGGAGGCATTAAGATCAGCATGATCCGCATGACCACAATTTACGCACAAGAATCTATCACCTCTACGATTTCGTTTGTCCCATTTACCGCAAGCGTGACAGCGTTGCGAGGTTTTCCACGGGTGCAATGCGATTGAACCTCAATCCCCAACTCCGGGCTACGCCCCGCTTCGCTAACACAACGTCTGACCAACAAACTCGCGGTATAGGCATAAAGCCAATGAGACAGCCGCCGATTAAACACGCGGGAAAACGTTCCCCGTTTGCCGTGCTTAACTTTCTTCAAGTCTTCGATGACTAGCATCTTGATTTGAGAGAAATCAATTCGCTTAATCGCCTGAGCGATCATCGATTTCATTTCGACTCTGGTACGTTTCTGGCGTTTAGCAAAACCTTGAATCGTTTGATGCAATTCGGTTGCAACATTCTGTCCATCCGAAAACACCAATCCGTTTTTGTAATTGGAATCCATTCCCACAACCTTCCCTTCGGCTCTGGGTTGCGGACGTTCTTTCTCAACCAACAAGTCAACAAACAGTCTGTCGCCAAGCAATCCCAAACGAATTGTTCTGCTCCTAATCCAACCGGATGCAAGCTTTTCATTCATTGGCTTGGTCGCCTTAATGGGACAAACCATCTTCGGAGCGCCAGATCCAATAAATTTAATACACCAATCGAACCCTTCACCATTGAATGGTTCAATCGTGACGAAATGATAGAACAGTGTAACAACGTGGCGACGCAGTCTAGGTTTGCGCTTTTTGTCCTTCTTGCGCTGACTAGCAATGAACTCTTTCGCCTGTTTGCACAACGCTTGGGACAGGCGGGTTGTGATACCGAAGCGCTTAACAGCACGGTGAATTGTTGGCAAGTCAGCCAACTTTGCCGAAAAGTCTTGACTCCCAGATGCAGATCCACAAAGTATTGCATTACGTCATGGCACAGGCGCAAGAAACGCTTGAGTTCCTCGGACTTGCCTTGATTCAAGTCGTTAAGGAACACTCGATAAGCACGCGTCATCACGTTTTTCTTGCGCCTAGCTGCCATAAAGTAAAGCTCAGTTTATGCCATAATTGTACTGCACTTTCCAGTATAAAGCAATGGCTAAACTTACTGAAACAGTTACATTTCGCCTAACCGAAGATGAAAAACGCGACTGGATGCAATGGTGTGAATCGCAGCATCGCAGTCAGAACGAAGAATTTCGATTTTACTTAACCTTAATTCGTCGCAAATTAGCAAATATTGCCAAAGAAATGAGTGATTAATTACTATGCAGAAGGACAACAAAACAATGTAAAATATGTAATGAAACTTTACAAGAGTTTACACCGTAAAAAACCATGCTAGCTGCAATTCTGTTTGACCTAGATGGAACGATCGCCAACACTGACCCTATACACTACCAAGCTTGGCGGGAAATGCTGTTAGGCTACGGCATGGACATTGATGAAACATTTTACAAATCGCGAATTAGCGGGCGGACGAATCCACAAATCATAGAAGACTTACTGCCACAATTATCACCGGAAGAAGGTGCAAAGTTTGCAGACGAAAAAGAAGCGCTTTTCCGCCAACAAGCCAAAAATCTTCTGAAACCACTTGATGGATTTTCCGAACTACTAGCATGGACACATACGCACCAACTCAAATGTGCTTTAGTCACCAACGCTCCAAGATTAAATGTCCAATTCATGCTAGAAGTCTTGGGAATAAACGAAGCATTTGATACAGTTGTGATAGCAGAAGATGAGATAGCAGGTAAACCAGACCCTGCACCTTATCAAGTTGCTCTGAGTAGATTAGGCATCACGGCAGAACAAGCAATAGCACTAGAAGATTCTCCCTCTGGGATTCGTTCTGCTGTCGGTGCTGGTATACGTACTATTGGCGTTACAACCACTCAAGAGCCGAAAGTTCTCCAAGCAATTGGGGCATTTATGACAATTCCAGATTTTACTGATTTGCAGTTGTGGACGCTGCTGAACTCGTCAGTAGAGGAAGATGTGGCTTATTTGGGTTAAATCTACTCTGCCACTATTGCAAGTGCTACTGCACCAGTTGAAAACGATATCCTGTGGTGGAATTGCAAGACTGGCTTGAATCGCAAGGTACCACTTTGACTAGAAAAACTCCACCTTGGCGATCGCCCCGAAGGGGCGGGAGAAAAGCGCCATCGCCCTTTTCTCCCGCCTTAGAGACGCCACGGGCAAAGCTTTCCGTTAGGCGATCGCCTGTTTGCGAAAACTGAATCGTTCCCGTTGCTCCTAAAGCGGAAAAATTGGGATTAGACAATGCTTTTTGCAACTTCTCACGGGTGTTACCTTCTTTCAAGCCAGCGATAATTGCTTGGAGTGCATCATAAGCTGTAGCAGTTCGCGGACTCACCTCTGCACCCCAAAGTTGAACCGCTTTGGGGGCAAACAATTTGTTTCCAATAGCATCACGGTGCCAAGATACAGCCAGCACCATTCCTTTAACATCCGCTTGCCCATACTTTAACGTTCTTTCCGTGTACATTGCTTGAAAACCGAAAAGCGGTAGTCTGCCTTTATTTTCTCGCGCCACTTCAATAGCTAAATTGAGTTTATCTGGTCTAGGGATGAGTAGCAAACCTTCTGCTCCATCGCTGATGGCTCGACTGAGAAAAGTGCTGGGTTGAAACGTTGGCGCACCCAAATCGCAAACTGTACTGGTGACTTTACCTCCATATTTTCTAATCGAATCAGTGTATTGTTCTACAATTTCTTTACTGATTTTTTCCTGATTGACAGTGAATGTTGAATCACTACAAATAGCGATGTTGGTGAGGCGAGCTTTTTGAACAATATAGCTAGCAATAGCTTCACTGAAAACATTAGAACTAGGAGTAGCGTAAAAGACGTATTTTGTCGGGTTAGATGGCTTTTTTGGATTGACTAGTGAAACCATCACCAAACCACGTTTGTTATAAATTGATGGGTCACGGCTAAAACCAACAACTGCCACTATACTAGAGTCATTCACCAAGTCAGTATTTATCTGTTTAAGTATCTCATAGTTATCAATATTAACAATTTGAAGTTGCAACGGTAAGCCATTAATTCCTCCATTGCTATTCACCTCATCTTGAGCTTGAGCCACTCCGCGTAATATCTCTTCCGCCTCATTTAAGGAAATACCAAGCGGTACAATGACAGCAACTTTTAGAGATTTAGTGTTGCCAATTTTAGCGTTATTTAAATAAATTAATGTTTCCGGGTCATTACGTTTAGCTTGCAAGGATGATTGGAATTTAGTAACAGCAGTGACAAAATCTCCCGCTTCAAATGCTCTCCTTCCAGCTTCTTTCTCAAGAGGTCTTCCTTCTGTCACAAAAATTTTCTCACCCAAACTCATCCGATTTTTTAAAGGTGAATTGGTATAAGGTGGAACGAATGAAGCGCTCTGTTGTTTCAATTGCCCAGAATACTCTGTTTGGGGACGAATGACTGTACCTAATAACCATAAAATAACTGCTATCAGAAATCCAGACAGCCCCAAAGAAAAAAGGAGGCGGATATTTTCTGTGTTATTTTTCATATCAATTCACCCCAATTCTCAAAATTTTATCTATCATAAATTAGAAATATTTAGAGATAAATCTGTTCAAGAGTTGGGACAAATTGAAGAGAGTCACTGTCAGTAATCCAGCAAGGATAACTAGTAAGACTAAAACCAGAAATCCATTGATCCCAGCTTGAAAAATATTAATAATATAAAAATTATTGTAGATAAATACAATTAATAATGTCGTCATTCCGGCAACGAGAAACAAATAAGCCTTTTCAAAAATGGAGTGAGGCTGGGTAAAGATTAACCCTACTAAAATGAGCAACCATAAACCAGAGCTAATCCAAATAGTTCCGACAGAACTCAAAAGGGCGATCGCCAAAAATGAACTCCCTGATCCCGCCATAACTGCCCAAGGCAATAATTTCTCTATGGACTTTTGCGCCCCCTTAGGTGGTTGCGGTGGAATTTGTAGCGTTAGCTTTTCTGGTTGAACAGGCGAGAGGACTGTATACAGTGGCGTAGACTGTAAAGTAGGCAGTGGCGGTAACTCAACATTCAAGTCTTGTAAGACATCCTCCACTGACTGGTAACGCAGTTTATAGTTCTCTTGCAGCAACTTATCGATAATCCGCTCTAATTCCTGACTTATCGGTTCTCTTAAATACTGCCACCAAGTAGTAGTCCAGCTATAGCCCTGTTTCATCCATATTTCCCAAGGGCAAATACCTGTCAACATATGAAAGGCCGTTGCTCCCAAGCTGTAGAAGTCACTAGCAGGATAAGCTTCACCTGAATACATTTGCTCAAATGGCGCATAACCAAATGAACCAATGTTCGTTCCTGGTTTCGCGTGTACTGTTCCCGTCTTTTGCTTTGACACCCCAAAATCAATAAGCACTAACTTACCATCACTTTCACGGCGAAGGATATTTTCTGGCTTAATATCTCGATGAATGACCTGCTGCTGATGTACTGTAGCCAGTACAAATAACAAATCTTCCAAGAACTCTCGAATTTTTGCTTCATCAAACACACCGTGCTGTCCTAACTCCTGCAACAGATTCTGCCCTTCAATAAACTGCTGCACCAAATATAGGTAGTTATCTTCCTTAAAATAGGCATACAGGGTGGGAATTTGGGGATGTTCGCCTAAATGTTGGAGACGTTTTGCCTCTTGCTGAAATAACTCAGTCGCCTTTTGGCGTGACCAGCTACCTTGACCTTGTGGTACCAGTTGCTTGACCACGCATTTTTCCTCAAGCTTATCTGCATCTTCTGCAAGATAAGTGCGAGCAAATCCCCCGCCTCCCAACGGTTTGATAATGCGGTAATGACCCCTGAGTAACGAAATCAACTCTGCCCCGCAATTTCCACAAAAGTTTGTTCCTTTTGGATTTAGGGGATCAGAGCATTCAGGATTTAGGCAGCAAATCATAGTACTATTGCTGTCTTTTATGACTATCTTTTGTTAATAGTAATTAATATACATCGAGTCTTCTGAACTTTCCGGATTAAGAGTCTAATAATGTAACAAATCTCAAATCTATATTGATAGTCTACTTTATATTTTTTATTGTGAGCGATGCCTTATGGGCGGGGCGCAGCCAGTCCCCAGGGCTTACGGCACTGCCCATCTGCTCAATCGCCGTGAAAGGAGTTAAGAGTTATGAACTATAAATTATGAATGATAAGTTTTATCATCCATAATTGACCGAAGAAAGTACTCATACCAATTCTTTGTAAAAAAAGCACTTTATCTTCCCTCAGTCTAGAAGACCTCTGGATTTTAAGGATGCAGAGCATCCAACTTCTTGTTCCCAGGCTCAGCCTGGGAACGAGTTAAGAAAGTACTCATACCAATTCTTTGTAAAAAAAGCACTTTATCTTCCCTCAGTCTAGAAGACCTCTGGATTTTAAGGATGCAGAGCATCCAACTTCTTGTTCCCAGGCTCAGCCTGGGAACAAGTTAGGGAGGCTCCGCCTCATTTTTTAAGAGCATCTTCAGGTCGAATTGGTATTACAGAGAATTGGTATTAAAAGTTGCAAACAGGAGCCAGCACTTACTTAGGGAAACCCGCGCCCCGGTGGCTGGCGTTGGTTTTCCTAAGAGTGCAAACTGAACGCAAAGCGTCCCGTGAGGGATACGGGGCGTCCTTATCAAATAAGAGCGCATTTATTTATGGGGATGTATTCTGACAACGGAGTTCTGTGTTCTGTCTTCTGTGTTCTTCTTAAGCTCATAACTCATAACTCATCGCTTTTAAAAAGCTTCTGGTGGAGCAATATCAGATCCAACAGTGACATTAGCACTACTAGAGAGTCCCGGTTTAGAAATGGGTTTTGTATCCTGCGATGAATGAGTGAATGATGAAGAAGGTGGAGTTGCTGCATCTTTATCGATCAGTCTATCAGCATTTGCTTGTTGGGATGCCATGACTGACAATCCTCCTACTGAACCAGCGACAAGGGCTGCATAGCCTACGTACAAATGCACCGGATGCAGCGCTATTCCAAATCCAAAACGGCTTTTATGCTGATACGAAGTAGGCGGTATAATTGCTTTTACTGGTTCTGGCGCAGGTAAAGAAGCAACTAAATTTGTGCCATTTAATCCAAGAGCATTAGCCATGACACGAATAAAGCCACGAACATAAACATCTTCTGGCAATGATTCCCAATCACCGTTTTCCACTGCCTCCATGTGATGAAGTGGTACGTGAGTGTAAACATGAAGTTGCCCCAGAGAAAGACCTTGAGACTCACGAGTTTGCCGTAGTTGTTCACCGATTTTACGTAGATTTTCTACGCGCTGTTCGGCTGCCATTTGTTTGGCTAGTTCAGCTTGTTTCCGTTTTTTCCCAGGAGTGAACCACTTAATCGTTTTTTTCGTTTTGGGACGGTCTTCTTTGGCTTTTGCGGAATTATTTGCTGTATGACTTTCTACTTGAGATTCTGATGGTAAATCTGCTTTACTATCAATCTCGAACGTCGTTTTTTGGTTAATGGTAACATTTGTTAAGCACTGTGATAAACCATGTGATAAATCATCAGTGGAAGCTGTTTGTTCAGTAGGTGATGGTTCATTTGTGCTGTCTTGGTGTTGCTGATTTTCATTGCTGTTCTGATACTGTTGCACAAATTTGCGAAATGCCAAACCAATCGCTTCTCTACCTATTGATTTAAATAAAACGTTGGCTTGCTCAGATGAAGAACCGAGCAAGTTTTGCAACATCGTTATAGCACGGCGATAAGCTTTACTCTGATGCAGTTCAGCTTCTATTTCTCCTAAAAGCGTCCGCAATTCATCTTGAGAAATTTCAATAGTTGGATTTCCGAGAATTTTTAACAAATATACAGGTGTGGTAGCCATTGTAGGGAGCCTCTTGCGGCAATTAAGCAGAAGTTATACCTGTGTAATCTCTTCTACTGTTTGCTGAGTTTTCCGGATTGTTACGTAGTTATTTTTTCTGAATTCAAGAAAAATAATTTTTTTTTCTTGGCTCAGTTTTGGCATACCATACTAACCTCATCTTTAAGATTGTAGAGGTTATGCCAATTTTTTTACGAATACTTATTAAGAATATTCGTATGAAAAATTACTTCATTTATGAAAACATTTACTAACTATAATTGTTAACTCTTAAGTTCTGCTACTACCTAACGAAGTAGGTTCTAAGTAACAAGCAATAAGTCTGAGTAGAACGGTACACCAAGAATTTTTTGTGATTTTGACTCAGAACTTACAAATCAGAACTCAGTACTGGTGACAAAAGAGCGCACCGCTTCCAGATATACAGAAGCAGCGACTTCTGCTACATTGTTATGTGCTGCACCTGGAACGAGAAGCAATTTTTTTGGTTCAGGAGCAGCAGCATACAAGTCTTGGCTCATGAAAGCTGGTACTATGACATCAGCAGTACCGTGAATAAATAAAACTGGTATTTTTAAATTTGGCACCTTTGTAATCGAATCAAAACGTTGTCTTAAGATTGAATCGACTGGAAACATCCAAAAATTGTTCCTGTAAGCGACGACTTTCCGGATTGAGGTAAAAGAGCTTTCCACAATTAATCCAGCAGCATCTGGATGTTTGAGAGCCAAATCAATGGCTACCGCGCCTCCCAGGGAATGTCCGTAAATCAAAATTTGGCTGGGTGGAATCTGTCGCTGGTAAACTAAATAATCCCAAGCTGTCGCGGCATCTTGATAAACCTGCGATTCAGTAGGAAAGCCGCCCTCACTCCGACCATAGCCACGGTAATCAACGAGTAACACCGAAAACCCTAGTTGATGAAACCTGTGTGCGTGGGCGACATTTGCGCCAATGTTGATAGCATTGCCATGCAGGTACAGTACAACTTTGGCATTGAGCTGGTTTGCTTGTATCCACCAACCATGAATGCGTGCCACCTTGCCTGATTTAGCGTTCACAGGCAACCAAACATCTTCGTAAGCTAAATTAAAAAACTCTGGTGTCGTTTCAATAACCTTTGCGGGAAAAAAGATGAACCGAGATTGTTGGAAAAAAAGAAATATACATACAGCCAAATAGGCTATTGCTACAACGAGTCCTAACCAAATAAATAATGTGAACAGTAATTGCACTGGATATTGCAGTTTGTTTGTCCTCATGTAAGTATTGATAAATACAATATTATTAGCCTAACAAAGCAGCTTTATCTTGATAAAATAATCAATTAATTAATCAAAAAATGATTTAAAATAAAATGAGTCAACAAGTCAATTTTTATACTTTAATTAAAGTAGTTCTTGATTGAATGATAAAACGTTAGCAACAAAAGAGGAGAAGACGGTGAAGCTGTTAAACGAGGCTCAAGAAGAGCAACTCAAGGAAGTCGTTGCACATCTACGGGAAGTACGCGAAGAAAAATCGATACGTTTAGAAGAACTAGCAGCTTACACACGTATTCGATTAGCTTTCTTAGAAGCTATAGAAGAAGGGCGATTTGAAATATTGCCAGAGCCTATTTATGTCCAAGGGTTCATCCGCCGCTATGGAGATGCTATGGGACTAGATGGTGCTGCTTTAGCAAAAACTGTTGCAAGTATTTGTTCTCCTCCTGAAGAACCCAATCATGATAATCAGGAGTTAGATAAAAAACCAAGTTTATACATACCTCTTGCTGTTCCCTACGCCCTGTTAATAGCAGCCGCCTCCTTTGGACTGTTTTATATTCTCAATCCACAACGTTCAGTTGAATCTTCTAGTCAAAAGAAATCCTCACCGCTTGCTTCCGAACAAAAAACAGAATTTGCACCTCAGACTTCATCATTAGCATCATCCTCCAAACCAAAAGCTAGTTCACCTGTCGCCTCAACGACAACCAAGGAATCGCCTGGAGCAGGTGCGATCGCTCCAACTCCATCCCCCTCAAAAGAAGCGACAGCTATTACAGAACCCACCACTCCAAGCCCAAGCGCATCTCCTACAGCACAAACGACTCCTGTTGAAGTGACTCTTGAGCTGCAAGACAAATCATGGGTGCGAGTGAAAGTGGATGGCAAAACTGAATTTGAAGGGGAGTTAAACAAGGGAGATAAGAAAACCTGGACAGCACAAAAAGAGTTGACTATCCGTTCTGGAAATGCTGGTGCAGTATTAGTTTCTACTAATAACAAGCAACCAACACCATTGGGAAGTATGGGGAGTGTGAAGCAAGTTACATTTACTCCAGAAACCCCAGAAACCCCAGAAACTCCAGAAACTCCAGAAACAAATAACACACCAGAAACTGTTAATAGTCAATAGACATTAGTAGACATTAGTACTAAGACAAATGACTCTTAACTATAGTTCCGGCGTGCGTAGATGCCAAGTCGTCGATTGCTCATAAGCATAAGCGACTTGAAACAGTTGATCTTCTCGCAAAACATTGCTGATAAGCTGCAAACCAATTGGTAACCCATTGTTATCAAAACCACATGGCACGCTTAAACCCGGTAAACCAGCAAGATTTACGGGAATAGTCATCAAATCAACTAAGTACATACTCAAAGGATCAGCGGTTTTTTCCCCTGCTTTAAATGCAGTGGTGGGAGCTGTGGGACTGACTAAAACATCAACTTTTTCAAACGCTTTTTCAAAGTCTTGTTTAATCAGGGTGCGAACTTTTTGTGCTTTCAGATAATAAGCATCGTAATAACCAGCCGACAGGGTGTAAGTTCCAATCATAATCCGGCGTTTGACTTCTGCACCGAAACCAGCAGCACGGGTGCGACTATACATTGATATCAAATTATCTGCATCAGGCGCGCGGTAGCCATACTTAACGCCATCGTAGCGAGCCAGGTTTGCTGATGCTTCAGATGGGGCGATGACGTAATAGCTTGGTAAGCCATAACGGAACCGAGGACAGGAAATTTCTTGAATTTCCGCTCCCAATTCTTTTAATTGTTCGATCGCCGCCTTAACAGCTTCTTCGACTTGTGAGTCCAAGCCTTCACCAAAAGTTTCTTTAATGACACCAATTTTTAGCTTTCCTTTCGGGAAATCTGGTTTTAAGTTAGCGGTGTAGTCGGGAATTTCGACTTTTAAGCTGGTGGAATCTTTGGGATCATGACCGGCGATCGCCTGCAATAATATCGCTGCATCTTCTACTGTGCGTGCAAATGGTCCAATTTGGTCTAAAGATGAAGCAAAAGCCACCAAACCATAGCGAGAAACCAGTCCATAAGTTGGTTTCATCCCCACAACTCCGCAGAAAGAAGCTGGTTGTCTAATCGAACCGCCAGTATCGGAACCTAGGGAGACAACACATTCTCCTGCTGCTACCGCTGCGGCTGAACCGCCAGAAGAACCTCCAGGAACCCTTGACAAATCCCAAGGATTGCCGGTGAGTTTGAAGGCAGAGTTTTCTGTAGAACCCCCCATAGCAAACTCATCCAAATTCGTTTTTCCTACCATCACCGCACCAGCATCTGCCAGTTTTTGGGTGACAGTTGATTCATAAGGCGGTACAAAATTTTCCAGAATTCGAGAAGCGCAGGTGGTGGGAATTCCCTTAGTACACATATTATCTTTGATCCCAATGGGAATCCCTGCTAAAATACCGATTTCTTCCCCGGCGGCGATTTTAGCATCTACATTCCGCGCTTGCGTTACAGCCTGTTCAGCAGTAACGCATAAGAAACTGTGCAATTTCGGTTCTATTGCTTGAATGCGCTCTATTGCTTCTTGAGTAATTTCAACGGCAGAACGTTCTTTCTTGATTAGCTGTGTGTGCAACTCGCGGATGGACGCCATGATTGCTCCCTTTACGACTCAAGTCCTTGATTTTAGTACATTTTGACCGAAGAAAGAACTCAGAACACAGAACTCAGTAATCAGAATCATGAACGGTAAAAAGCGTACAGAGCAAGTGTTCTTAATGAGGGAAGTACGCATAAAGATGTCCAAGCGAGCGGAAAGTCTATGAGAAATACGGCGTCCTTGTTCAAATCCCCTAAATTTATGATGCTGTTGGCGAATAAATGAGGAGTCATACCCCCTAAGCTTCTCGTTAAGAGGCTCAGCCAGGGAATGCGCTACTAAGAGGCGGAGCCTCGGGTATTTAGATTGAGGCAGAGCCTCGTCCCCTGCATTTCCAGCCTGAGGCTGGAAACGAGCTTATGAGGGGCTAAATCCCTCATAAATTGACCAACAGCATCATTTATTTATGGGGATGTCCGGTTCTGTGTTCCTAGCTGCACTACTGAGTTTTTTTTAAGGTTCCTGCCCAGTTAGTTCAGCCGTGCAGATATTCAACTTAAAGGCGGCTTGAACTAAATTAAGATATGTACGCTCATCAGCTTAATTATTATTCCAGTCAGCAGGGCATTGCCCGCTTTTGTTCTTGAGAATTTTATAGCTTTTAGGAAATTAATAAAATGGTTAAAATTGTCACACGCAAATCATTAAATACGGGAAATGTCTATGATATTGGCGTAGAACGGGATCATAATTTTGTTACTAAAAATGGCTTCATAGCTTCCAATTGTTTCAATAAATCCCATTCTACAGCATATGCTTATGTAACATATCAAACCGCGTACTTAAAAGCTAACTATCGATTGGAATACATGGCGGCGCTGCTGACGGCTAACAGTGACGACACAGACAAGGTGCAGAAATATATTTCCGCCTGTATGAGTATGAGTATTCAGATAGAACCGCCAGATATCAATCGCTCTGAGGTGGATTTTACACCGTCAAATGGCAAAATTTTGTTTGGACTTTCCGCTGTTCGTAACGTGGGACAAAACGCAATAGCGTGTATTTTGGAAGTGAGAGAGAAAGGAGAGTTTAAATCCCTGGGTGATTTTTGCGATCGCGTGGATTTGGGTACTGTTAACCGTCGCACTTTAGAATCGCTCATTTACTGTGGAGCCTTTGATAAAATCGACTCCAACCGCAACCAACTTATCCAAGACCTAGGTTTAGTGTATGATTGGGCACAATCGCGTGCCAGAGATAGAGCGACTGGACAGGGAAATCTTTTTGATTTGTTAGGTGGCGGATTTTCTCATAATAAAAACAAAGTCCAAAATAGCTTTGAATCTGCTCCCAAAGCTCAACCGGTTCCTGATTTTCCTCCACAGGAAAAGTTACGGAGAGAAAAAGAACTTTTGGGATTTTATGTATCAGATCATCCTCTGAAAGCTATTCGCCAATCAGCGCGTGTTCTAGCTCCGATTAACCTTTCGCAACTTGGCGAACAGAAAGAGGAAAGTACCATTTGTGCGGTTGTCATGCTCAATGGCGTTAAAAAAGTGATGACCAAAAAAGGCGATCCAATGGCGATTTTGCAAATAGAAGATTTAACTGCACAATCAGAAGCGGTGGTATTTCCCAAAATTTATGAGCGAATTAATTCACTGCTTCTGGTTGATTCTAGGTTAATTATTTGGGGCAAAATAGACCGACGCGAAGACCAAACTCAATTGATTGTTGAAGATGTAGAACCAGTGGAAACAGTACATCTGGTGATGGTGGAACTCAATCTCCAACAAGCAGCGACTATTGAAGAACACCATCGCCTCAGAACAATTTTGCAAGAACAATCAGGAGACAAAGAAAAAGCAAAAGTACCAGTGATAGGAATTGTACAAGCCGGAAATTCTCGTCAACTTGTCCGTTTTGGACGACAATTTTGGGTACAAGATTCGAGAACAACTGTTCAGGCTCTTCAAAACGCGAGATTTTCTGCTCATGTACAATCGCTGACTAATGTTTAATGAAACAGGACGCCGCAAAGCAATACGGTTCGGATAAGACTTGATCCCGCCAACCCACGCTAGTCCGCACGGGCGGCGGGAACCCCCTTTTTCCTTATGACCGTTACGAGCAAGTATGCAAGCTTAAAAAGTATATTCCCTTCTCGGTACAAGATTACCTATCTTCTTCCTTCTCTTCTCCTGTCGGAGACGCTACGCGCCGAGAGCGCCTGTCCGCAGGACTTACGAGACGGCTTCCGCCGAACGTGTCCTAGCCGAAGGGACGCCGAAGAGTGGATCTACGTGGTCCAGAGGACACGCTGCTTTGAACGTGGTTCATTTAATCGGTATTCTTCTAGCTGCAAGGGAGTAGCTTATAAAAAACAGCAAATAGCTAGATAACTATTTTGCGTTTGCGTCATCAGTAAATTACCGTAGCTAACTTATGGTTGAATCGTTTTTTTAGTTACTTCTGCGGATGATATCTTCCTTGTGTACATGATATTTTTTATGCCATGAAGGTGTGTGTGGCAACAAAGGGGAAGGAGCAAAAACTGCATGACCGCAGATGATGTTAATAACTTTGTTGTATATTGCAAAAAAATTCAACCCCAATCTCAGGAAAACATCAAAAGGTTTTTTGAAGGGGTTATCGCTTTTCCTTATGACAAGGAACTCCTGTTGCAAGCTTATTTATTTTTGAATATTAAACAGATATTTCCTTCATGCTGTGAATTACTATTATTTGAAAAGTCCCCAATTGCTGATTATACAGATTTGGGTAAGTGCGATTTTGTTTATCTGACTTCATTCGGTAAAATTTTTATAATTGAAACTAAATTTATTGATACAGAAGCGACTGGGGCAACAGAAAGAAAAAGAAGAAATAAGCACAGAAATAAAGTATTCGAGCAGGTAATAACTTTAAAAAGCAGATTTAGTCAGTATTGGAATATTAAGCTAGAGCAATTAGAGTGTGCTGTTTTTACAACAGATCCAGAAATAGCCTGGCGAGGAAACGGTGTGAATGTTATCACCAAATCAATCCTCATAGATAAGCTCGAATATTGGAGAATGAATTACAGCAGAATTCAGGAGTCAACCCCTTCGGGGAATTCAAAATTCAAAATTCAAAATTCAAAATTGAAAACCCCACGGATAAATCCGGGGGCTTGAATAATGTTGCTCCGCATTTTTTCTTCTCCATGAAGAAATTCAGGGGCTTGTATCCTTTTGTTTTTCGGTCAGGAGGAGGCAGTGCGGTGGTGAGCCAGTCTGGTGCGCGGGTTCCCGAGGACAGTTCTCTTGGAGGGTTTCTCTCCGGGAGAAACTGTCCGTCCCGTTAAGGAACTGGCGTGCATGGTTCCCCGGCATAAAGCAACTGCCGTTCAGAAGTCAGAAGTAAAAAGGGCTTAGTGTCTCGGCGCGCTCGTACTTTTGCAGTACCCTTTGGGGGAGTTGGGGTTTACCCTACTAAATGTTACCCCGGAAATCAAATCTTCAGGTCTAGCCTATTTCAACACCCAAATTTGGGGAGCGCCTGCGGTTTTGCTCAATTACGTTCTGATAGGTTGGTTTCTGGGACAAGAAAAAAATGGCTTAGTTGTGCTGTTGTCAGTCGTTGGCAATGGTGCCAAAATCGCACTCGACTACCTGTTTATTATCCATCTGGGATGGGAAAGTACAGGCGCTGGAGTTTCCTATGCAACAAGTCAATATCTGTCGTTGTTAGTGGGATTGATATTTTTCTGCACAGAAATACAATGGTTTGAGGTACAAGCTGTAGTTGGAAAAATTTGGGACATAAGAGCTATAAAATCTACATTGACCCTCAATGGAAACATCTTTGTCAGCAATTTAGTTTTTATGTTTACGTCCTTAACGTTTTCTTATCAGGGGGCACAGATGGGGACGATTATCTACGCTCAAAATGCCTTGCTTGCACAGATATGCAATTTGAGCTTCTATATTGTAGAAGGATTGGGATTCAGTACAGAAACTCTAGTCGGAAATTTTAAAGGAAAAGGAGCTTCACAACAGTTAGCACCCCTAGCTCGTGTTTCAGTCTTAACTGCTGTGCTGGTGGGACTGTCTTTCGGTGGAGTGTGTTGGCTATTTCCCAATACTGTTTTTGGGTTGTTAACCAACCACACCGAAGTTACCGAAAACATTCATATTTTTGTTCCCTGGTTACTACTCGTCCTAATATATAGTTCAATAAGTTTTATGCTGGATGGTTACTTCTTGGGTTTAGCACAAGGGCATACCCTCCGCAATGTGAGTTTAGCCGCTCTTATAGTGGGATTTGTGCCTACTGATTTTGCCGCTATTAAGTTTTCGAGTAACCATATCTTGTGGTTGACTTTGTGTTTGTTCTATGCAATCAGAATGGTGATGCTTGGGGTACAGTTGCTTAGGACATTTAGGAGTGATGTTGAGGATGATGGTGTCTCGGTAGAGATTAATACAATTACCGCTGCTAAGGAGTTACCTCTTGACTAGGATTCAAAAAATGACCTCCTGCTTCTCCAATTCCTGGCAACAATAACTTAGAAGCGGCAAATTGTCTGTCGAAATTTACCTACCGATAAACCGTGAACCACCGCACAGATTTATCGGGTCAATTCCTATTCCTTAAAGCTAACTGAAGAACTGACCCATCGAGATTGTGAGGGTTACAATGAATTGAAAGAGAACTAGAAAGCCTTCTCATCAAGCTCTAGATATATCATTCGTGTATAAATAGAAGTACCAAGAGTCGGAGATACCCAGCCCAAGATAAAATAGTCTTCTAAAGTATTTGAAATATTAACTTGTGAATGATCGTAAACGGGCAAATAAGCATTTTTAATATAGTCATCTGTTAGACGATCTAGCCCTATTAAAATAGCTTTTCGAGCAATTCGATTGACCTGTTTAAGAAAAGTATGGATATCTTCTACCAAGAACAATGCGCTTAAAGAAACAACAAAATCGTAGGATTTACTTTCTATCTTAGGAAGACCATCTTGTATAGTCTGATGTATAGTTTTATAACCTCGTTCAGAAGCATATTTCAGCATACCTCCTGAAACATCAATTCCCGTATATTCAAAATCTCCTTGGAGAACTTCACTTAGCAGTCCTGTCCCACATCCAACGTCTAGGACACTCCCTGTTTGCTGATTATACTTCTGAAATATTTTTTTTGCCTCATTATAAACTTGAACATTGCATTCAGGGCTTTTCGCCGCTTCATCATATTTTTCCGAAAATTTATCATAATACTTTTCTATATCATTTTCTTGATTCATTCTGACCTCTCGTATTTTTACATGAGTTCGACGGGTTAATCCAGGTGCAAAGCACAACCTTGACTTTCCTCATAATAATTCAATACGGTTAAGTAGGGGTTAATCTAGGAAGTATGTTATTAGAGGCAAGTAGTACAAAATCTCAGTTTGTAGTATGACAGAACATGGCTAAAACCTTTATTCTTTCATTCCACTCTTGTGGTGACTTTGGGTAGATGAGCGCGAGCTAGGTCTAGATATTTTCAGAGAAAACGATAGCTGAAAAGTATATACAGTAAAACTTTCAGTCTCTTTTCCCCCTCATAACACGGTCGCTAGAGCTACCCCTAAAACTATTGTCGTAAACGCTCGCTCGACAATGACACAAACCATATCATGAACACTGATAAACGTTGGAGTGTGTACGACCGCTACAGTAACAATATTTATATAACTGAGGAGCGATGGGAACACATTATTGATCCAGAAAACCATCCAGAGATGGAAGAATGTGAGGATGAACTAAAACAAACCATTCGTTCTGGTCGTCGGACTCAAGACCCATTGAATCCGCAAAAATATCGTTACACTAAGGCATTTGATGATTTACCTTTTGGCAACACTCACATAGTCGCTATTGTTCTGTGTCGCTTTAAAGAAGGGGAGTTGGGTCAACCGATACCAAATAACTACGTAGTCACGGCATATCAAAAGGTGATGGGTTAAGTATATGAGCAAGCCAAGTGTTAAATATGATGAAGCAAGCGATACGTTGACTGTTTGCTTTGAACCAGGGTCAAAAGCAACGGGGATAGAACTGACCGACCATATCTTGTTGCGAATTAATCAACAACAGCGTCAGGCGGTAAGTATCGTTTTTTTTGAGTATTCGGTGTTGGCGCAAAAAACAGAGATGGGAAGCCGCAGCTTCCCCCTAACTGGTTTATCCCAGATATCGAACGACCTTAGAGAGATGGTCTTTGAGATTTTGTTGTCTGACCCTGTGTCTGATTTTTTACACCTTTCCGCTTATACGGTTTCTTTGGTGGAAACTATTCCCATCGTTTCTATCCAACCCATGCCCGTTGAAATGACTCAACTTAGTGCCTAGTACCAAATCAAAATTGAGCTCTCCCTGAGCTAAAGCCACAGGGATTCTAACATGTTTCATCACTGAGTAGGTCTTTGATTTGGTGAGGGAGCATGTCACTCAAGTAAGACTTGTGCAAGCTCAAAGAGCGACTTATAAACAAATCTTAAGGTAGCAACATTCAACTAAAACGCACGGTTTGGGTTGCAACGGTTATGCTGATTAAAGTGGCAGTTGACACTTATTCTAGTGTTAGCTTTCTTTCACGCGGAATTTCCCACGGGTTGCATCCTTAAACGCGCAGATGCAATACCAGGGACGATAAGCGCACAAACAAAAGAAGGTGTTGAAGTGAAGACACTTTTGGTTATTATCATTGGTTTCTTACCGTCCCTATTCTCCCTGTGGTTGATGCGTAAAACCCAGGCTAGAACACGTTCGCAGTTTAGGCGAGCAGCTACGAGTTCTCCTGCACGGCGAATACGGCAGAATACCATAAGCGATCCGAGCGATCGCTATTATCTCGAAGGAGTCGGCTACCTGATTGGCGACATCAGCTGCCAATTTAATGCCCGTTCTGGCTACTTGCGCTGTGCTGTCAATCCCAGCGGACCATGCGAAGGTTGCCGCTATTATCAACCTAAGGAAACCGTTTGTAGTGAAAATAGCTCGTCAGACTTACCGTATTGACTAATAAATAAAAATCTTCCTTTTACATTTCTCCCTCTTTGTAACGAGGAATGATGGAAATGGACACAGATAATGAATCTGTGTTGATTTTTTTGTGTTTATGCTTCCAAATAAACTCAACCTATTTTTTGCAAAAACTTTACTGAATACTGATAAAGGATGATTGATTAATGTGACACTCAAAAAAGTGTCTATTTTGAAACAAAAACACCGGACAGCCGCAGTGTGTCATGTATTTATAATACCTTTCTAACAAAATAACTAGAAAAATATACGTTGAAGTATTCAGCATCAATAGCAACAGATAAGGAAAAATTTTTTCAAATTACATGGAACATTTTGGTTAGTTTTTCGACCTTGGATTTAAAAGCAATACCTACAACATTTGGTAAAGATTATGAAACGGTTGCTTAAGTCCTTTGTGACAATTTCTGCATTGTCCTCTGTGGTAGTTGCTCCTATTTTTCTCTCGGCTGGTCAAGCTTCTGCTTTGCCTCAACCAACACAAAAGGGTACTGATGCTAACTATGTTGGTGTTGGTGTTTCTGCTGGTGTTACCAATGGTGGGCAAAACAGTGATGCTGCAGGAATTGGCGGAAATGTCACAGGTCGCGTGAAATTAGGAGACACACCTTTGTCTGCACGTGGTCATGTCCTTTGGGGCGATGAAACAGCTGCTATTATCCCACAAGTTTCCGCAGACCTAGGGATTGCAAAAGGTACCAATGCTTTCGTAGGTGTTGGTTACTCTTTTGTAGAGGACAAGGGCAAACCAAGTCCGTTGGGCAACAAAGATGGACTAGCGCTGACTGCTGGCGTAGAATCAGAACTCGGTAATAGCTTTATGGTCTACAGCAACGCTACCTTCGGAATTGATGCTTACAAAAATAGCCCTGCTTCTGCCCTCAGCCTTAATGGTGGTCTAGGCTATCGCTTTAAATAAAGCTGTAGTTCAAGTGTCAGGTTGAACATACAGCTTAACCAATGCTTACAGGAGGTTAACTCCTGTAAAGTCAAGAATTATAGACGAACCATTTGCCTATTTAAATGCGCCAAATGGCAAGTTATAACTCCTAACTATAGTATAAGTAGTATTGCTGGGTTTATCTAAGTGTTACATCACTGAAAAACCCAGCTTTTTGCCATGTTAAAATCAAATTATTCCTCTTAATTCCGACCGGATTTACGGAAATAAATAAGCCGAAAGGGTGCTTCTAAGTTACGCTTCGGCGCGTTGAGATGATTTATTTAAAAAATTCTGTACCACTCCAATGGTTAAATCTGCCCCTCCCCTGACCGCAAGCCGTAAGCCTTCCAAAGTAGAAGCAATCAAGGAACGTAGCAATTCTTTGCGTGAACCTGTTGCAACTGAAATACTCCAGGACACGACCCACTTTAGTGAAGATGCTATACAAATACTAAAGTTTCATGGTTCTTACCAGCAAGATAACCGTGACAATCGGGTCAAGGGACAGGAAAAAGATTACCAGTTCATGCTGCGGACGAAAAATCCAGGTGGATTAGTTCCGCCGCAACTGTATCTGACTTTAGATAAGCTGGCTGATGAATATGGTAACCACACCTTGCGAGCAACCACGCGACAAGGGTTTCAGTTGCACGGGATTTTAAAGAAAAATCTTAAGGCATCAATGGCTGCCATCATTAATAGCATGGGTTCGACCCTGGGAGCTTGCGGCGATCTGAACCGCAACGTGATGGCACCTCCAGCACCGTTTAAAAATAAGCCTGAGTATCAGTTTGCCTGGGAATACGCTGACAATATTGCTCAATTGCTCACACCCCAAACAGGTGCTTATTACGAAATTTGGCTGGATGGTGAAAAAGCAATTAGCGCCGAAGAAAACCCAGAGGTGAAGGCGGCGCGAGAAAAAAATGGCACTGGCACAAGCTTCCACGACAAGGAAGAACCGATCTACGGGACTTACTATATGCCACGCAAGTTTAAGGTTTGCGTGACTGTGCCAGGAGATAACTCGATAGATTTGTATAGCCAAGACCTCACTTTGGTGGTCATAACTAATGACAAAGGAGAGTTAGAAGGATTTGATGTCTTTGCAGGTGGCGGCTTAGGACGGACACACAACAAAGAAGAAACCTTCGCCAGACTCGCAGATCCAATTTGCTATGTAGACAAGGATGACGTTTACGATATCGTCAAGGCGATTGTTGCCACTCAAAGAGATTATGGCGATCGCACTGACCGCCGTCACGCCAGGTTAAAATATCTCATCCACGATTGGGGCGTTGAGAAGTTCCAATCTATGGTCGAGAAATATTTTGGCAAACCGCTTGCACCCTTCAAGCCACTACCAGAGTTCAAATATCATGACTTCCTCGGGTGGAATGAACAAGGCGACGGTAAGCTGTTCTTGGGTATTTCCATCGACAACGGTCGGGTTAAGGATGAAGGCAACTTCCAACTCAAAACCGCTTTGCGGGAAATTGTCGAGCAGTTTAACTTGCCCATCCGCCTAACACCCCACCACAACGTCATTTTCTACGACATAGAACCAAAGAACAAGCAAGCTATTGAAAAAATTCTCAACCGTTGCGGCATCGTTTTTGAACCAGAGAAAATCGACCCCCTTGTGCGGTATGCAATGGCTTGCCCAGCTATGCCCACTTGCGGTTTGGCAATTACCGAATCAGAACGGGCGATTCCAGGAATTTTAGACCGGATTCACGCGTTGTTAGATAAAGTGGGTTTACAAAATGAGCATTTTGTGGTAAGGATGACGGGTTGCCCTAACGGCTGCGCTCGTCCTTACATGGCAGAACTGGGCTTTGTAGGTAGCGCTCCCGAATCTTACCAACTTTGGCTGGGAGGTTCGCCAGATCAAACCCGGTTGGCGTTACCTTACATGGAGCGTCTGCACCATAATGACATAGAAACCCAGCTAGAACCGATTTTTGTCTACTTCAAGCAGCAGCGCCAGCCGCAAGAAAAATTCGGTGATTTTTGCGATCGCCTTGGTTTTGATGCCATCCGCGAGTTCGCCGCCAAGTACGAATCTCAAACTGTAGCACCGCCAGAAATCACAGACGATGCTGATGGTTTGGTGGAGACAATGGCAGATTCTACCACTGCGCCAATTACAGAAGAGAGTGAGCGTCAGGAAGTGGCGATCGCTAACACAACGACTGCTAGTAGCAAAACACGTCGGCGCATCACCCTTCAGGATGAGGTTTATAACAAACTGAAGGAAATCTCCACGCGTCAAGGCAAGCCGATGACCAATTTGGTGAACGAGGCGCTTCTAGATTACTTGAAGAATCTGTAGCGCATAGCATAAGGTCGGGGTACAGCATGCTGTGCCCCTACAACCGACTTGTATTGCACCCAACAGAGAGTGTGAGGCGATGCAAAAAAGTTAATTTTTGTCCAAAGTCCAAAGAATGACAAAAAGCACTGGTTGCGCCTAAACTCCCAGTGCCGATCTCATAAAGTGTGAATATTCTTTTTTTATCATTAATATTTAATCTAAGTTGTTTCAAAGCTTGTAAATAAACGTCCTACAAATCCCACCGTGATATATAGATAAACATCTTACAAATCTCACAAATCCTACCGTGATATATAGATAAACTAACTAAGGAAAATCTAATTACTCTGTAACCTCCTCACGTTTTTTATAAAAATCGTGGGGTTTTATTTGTTTTGAGTCAGTGATACCAAATCCGCTTTTCTAACCCCTTTTAGCCCAGGCGATGAGAATTACGTCAAGGCATAGGAAAATGAATTTGTACAGTGCGTAAGTCCTAAAAACATATGGGAAAATGCAAGCGTATTGGCATTCTTACTAGTGGAGGAGATTGCTCTGGTTTGAATGCGGTGATCAGAGCTGTTGTCCATTGTGCTTGTGGAAAAGGTTGGGAAGTGCTGGGAATTCGTCAAGCAACTCTGGGATTAATGGCGCGTCCACCCCAATTCACAAAACTGGAAATCGACCAAGTTGACCCGCTGTTAACTTCTGGTGGGACAATGTTAGGAACCACCAACAAAGGCGATCCTTTTGCTTTTCCTATGCCTGATGGCAGTGTATGCGATCGCTCAGAAGAAATTATTGCAGGCTACCATCAACTAGGTTTAGATGCTTTGATTGGGATTGGTGGCGATGGTAGCTTGGCTATTCTCCGTCGCTTGGCACAACAAGGCGGTATTAATTTAGTGGGTATTCCCAAAACGATTGATAATGATATTGGGATTACCGAACATGCCATTGGTTTTGATACGGCAGTTAATATTGCTACAGAAGCACTCGATAGGTTACATTTTACTGCGGCTTCTCACAGTCGAGTCATGATTTTAGAAGTCATGGGTCGTGATGCAGGACACATTGCCATTGCTGCGGGAATTGCTGGGGGAGCAGATGTTATTTTAATTCCAGAAATCCTCTACACGATTGACCACATTTGCTACAAAATTAAACAGCGCCAAGACAAAGGCAAAAACTATTGTTTAATTATTGTTTCCGAGGCAGTTCGTACTCAAGAGGGTGAAACTCTCACAATGACAAATCGTTTGGGTCAATCTCGATACGGTGGTATTGGTCAATACTTAGCTGATCAAATTAGCGATCGCATTGGTGCAGAAACGCGAGTCACAGTCTTAGGACACATCCAACGGGGTGGAACCGCTTCACCACTAGATCGACTCGTGGCAGGTGCCTTTGGTGTAGCAGCAGTAAATCTCATTGACGAAGGTAAATATGACTACATGGTAACGTGGCAAAATCGCCAGGTTTTTGCTGTGCCCATTGCTGAGGCGATCGCTCAATATAGAGCTGTCAATCCAGAGGATACTTTAGTGAAAACTGCTCGTGGTTTGGGTATTTATTTGGGAGATTGACATTAAAGACGTTGCACTGCAACGTCTTTAAAGTACCTTTACCTTGGCAAAAGTCAATCGAGCACTGGGTCGTTTTTCATGTTCTAGTCTAAACAAAAGTAAATTCAGTTGACATTCATTAAGGGAAAATTCTATATATGTCTTTGCGATGAGCTACACGCTGACAAATTAGTGTACTAGTCTCTTTATCTACC
Organism: Scytonema sp. PCC 10023; assembly: GCF_963920835.1. NCBI lineage: Bacteria > Bacillati > Cyanobacteriota > Cyanophyceae > Nostocales > Scytonemataceae > Scytonema > Scytonema sp. PCC 10023. The sequence goes on along the minus strand of NZ_CAWUDP010000041.1, from coordinate 2,764 downwards.
GTAATGCCAATTCTATAATCGCCAACGCGAATTTTATATTTATCAGGATATCCCTTCATCTTTTCCAAATATCCTAAATCAAAAGGATTGTTTGACTGTATTTCTTCAAATACAATCGGTTCAATACGAGCTTGCATATCTTCTGGTAAAGCTGCCAAGTCTTTGAGAAATCTTTTGGTGTATTCAACCTGCCACATTTTTGCCCTTCAGCGACTGGTAATACTTCCAAGCTTCTTCTTTAGAAAGGCGTTCGTTATCCTCTGATTCTGTCATTAAATGTACTAAACCATAGTTTTCTAAGATTTCTTCTATTTTTTCAAAATCAGCAATGGGAATTTGAACGGCTATAGGTTGCTGATTTTCGTCCATTACATAATGCTTTTGAATATCAACCATTTTTACCTCCTGTGGATTAATATTATCATTTTTGCCAGCCTGCACTAGTGGGTTATCGCTTGGAAAGTCCAGCAACAGAATAATCACAGTTAATCGCTATAATTTTGGTGAGTGTTAGGAAACTAGCCATGTTAGAATACGACCTGCCACGGTACTTGCCCTCAGCCGAAGAACTACCCGACTCTGACGAAACGCCTGTGGATAATGAACTGCAAGAGTTAATACCAGGCTTGCTGAAGGCAATACTGCTAATACTTTGGGCAGAACGCATGGACTGGTTTTTTGGCATAGATATGGGTATTTATTATCACCCCGATAAAGCGCCGATTGTACCAGATGGGTTTTTGAGCTTAGGGGTAGAACGGTTTTATGATGAGGAATTGCGTCCCAGTTATGTGTTGTGGGAAGAAAAAGTTGTACCGACTTTAGTGTTAGAGGTGGTATCTCAAACTTATCGTAAGGAATATACGACTAAATTAGATGAATATGCAGATTTAGGTGTACTTTATTACGTAATTTATTCTTCTCGCCGTCGCCGCAAACCGCGTTTGGAAGTGCATAAATTAGTTAATGGCAAGTATGAATTGCAAGTAGGAAATCCAGTTTGGCTACCGGAAATTGGCTTAGGAATTGGATGCGCTCGCGGCAATTATTCTGGTGTAACTAGAGAATGGCTTTATTGGTATGATCAGTCAGGAAAACGTTATCCTACCCCGCAAGAGAAGATTCAACGGTTAGCGGAAAAATTGCGATCGCTCGGCATAGATCCAGATAATGTTGACTGACGCTAATTCCCAGACAATCGACTTGTATTGCACTAAGAAGAACAACAAAACTATTTGTTCTGATTGCGGATGAGCCCTGTAAACCCAGCAACCCACAAAGAGGTAAACACCCATCCGAGGACGATATGCAGCCAGAAATACCAGCGCAATAGAATGTCTGAACGGGTTTTAAACAGGAAGGGCAAAGTTTTGTCACTTCTTTTTTTGCTATTTGGCAACCAATGACTCTCCTGATGAAAATCAACAATTGGCAGAAAGACATCAAGAGAATAAATCAGTGGATTGAAACTAGGATAATTTACTGCAACCTCAGAGTTGAGCTTTGATTCGTCGAATGGTGCAAAATTAGAAGAGGGTGAAATTAGCCCCACTTCGTAACCACGCCAAAAGAAGAACGTACCTAAAAACACGACTACCAATGAATACCACAAGGCACGTTGCGGTCGATAGCCATAAGCAATAGTTTTTCCTAGGAAACGATTCCAGAACAGTTCCCATCCCTTCAAACCGCCATAACTTAATCGGTCTCGTTGTTTTCCAATTAAAATCTCTATGGCAGCATCTTCATGACCATTAGTCCGCAACACTCCGGCTAAATGCTCATAGGGTTGCAGTGCAAATTCTCGTTCCGGTTGAAGCCGTAGCCACTTTAGCCGCTGTTTGCTATCAGGTGGGGATGACTCGCTGATTGTATTGTAAGTAAACCCATTGAGATGTAACCTATTTTCACCGGGCCAGCTCTTTGCCTCGTCAGCCAGCGTATTGACTCTGGCAAAACTAAGATCCAATATCATCTGCTGGGGATTATTTATTTGTTTGAGATAAAGGGTGTCATCGATTCTCGTACTGACTAGGCTGACTCGCCCTTGGGCTGTAAAGCTATTGGTAAAATAGACATCCCCTTCAATATTTGCTCCATTAATCACCAGAGCATACTTTTCCTGGTTGAAGAAATGACCTCTGTTGCAGGCTAAATCACCACCAATGCAAGCTCCCCACAATCGCACTTGCCCTTTCGCCTCAAAGCCATAGCTCAGGAAGACATCAGCCGTAATATTTGCCCCATCGGCAAACAGAGCATATCCTTTCTCGTTGAAGAAATGACCTTTACTGCAGTCGAGTTGACCACCAATGGAGGCTCCCAGCAGTCGCACTTCCCCTTTAGCTTCAAAGCCATCTCTCAGCAAGACATCAGCCGTAATCTTTGCGCTACTGGCAAGCAGAGCATATCCTTTCTCGTTGAAGAAATAACCTCCACTGCAGCTGAGTTGACCGCCTATGTAGGCTCCGGACAGTCGCACTGCGCCTTTCGCCTCAAAGCCATCACTCAGAAAGACAGCACCCGTGATATTTGCGCTCTCGGCAACTAGGGCATATCCTGTCTCGTTGAAGAAATGACCGCCGCTGCAGTTGAGAACACCGCCAATAGAGGCTCCCAGCAGTCGCACTTCCCCTTTCGCCTCAAAGCCATTTCTCAGGAAGACATCACCCGTGATATTTGCGCCATCGGCAGACAGAGCATCTCCTTTCTCGTTGAAGAAATGACCGCCGCTGCAGTTGAGAACACCGCCAATAGAGGCTCC
>NZ_CAWUDP010000040.1:0-89205 GCF_963920835.1 Scytonema sp. PCC 10023 | reverse complement strand
AAATCAAATCATCAACGGCAGTTCCACAGTTAATTAAACTCCTAGAAGATGAAGATTCTTATGTGCGTTCTAGAGCGGCAGATGCCCTAGGACAAATCAAATCATCAACGGCAGTTCCACAGTTAATTAAACTCCTAGAAGATGAAGATTCTTATGTGCGTTCTAGAGCGGCAGATGCCCTAGGACAAATCAAATCATCAACGGCAGTTCCACAGTTAATTAAACTCCTAGAACATGAAGATTCTTATGTGCGTTATAGTGCGGCATTAGCCCTAGGAGAAATCAAATCATCAACGGCAGTTCCACAGTTAATTAAACTCCTAGAAGATGAAGATTCTGATGTGCGTTATAGTGCGGCAAATATATTAGAAAAAATTGGAGAGCCTTCAATTATACCTGATATTAAGAAAATTTTATCCAACCCAAAAGATTTAAACTTATTAGATACTATCTCTTCAATTCAAGAACGTGCTCGATACTACGACCCAACCTTAATACAATCAGAAGCAACAATAAACGCTCCCGAAAATAAGAATCAATCAATGGAACAAAAACGTGTTTTACGAGTTGTTGTGGCATCACCTAATGATGTGAAGCCTGAGAGAGATATTCTACCCAATATAATTGATGAATTAAATCGTGGTATTGCTGCAGACAAGCGTTTAATCCTAGAACTTTCCCGGTGGGAGACAGATACCTACCCAGGATTTCATCCAGAGGGACCACAAGGTTTGATTGACCCTATATTAGATATTGCAAATTGCGATATCTTAATAGGAATTTTTTGGAAGCGATTTGGCACACCAACCAAAGATGGTCAAACTGGTACAGAACATGAATTTCAATGTGCTTATGAATCTTGGAAAAAGCGCCGTAGTCCTCAGATTATGTTCTACTTTTGTGAGAAAAGGTATAAACCGAAGTCAAGGGAAGAAACAGAGCAGTGGGGCAAAGTTCTTGACTTCAAGGAGCGCTTTCCGGAAGAAGGCTTATCTTGGGACTACAAAAATAAGTATGACTTTGAAACGAAAGTTCGTATCCATTTAACACAACTGATTCGACAAAATTGGGGCGATAACAATTGACAGTAAATTTTAAGTAGGGTGCGTTACGGCTAAAGCCGTAACGCACCATGTTATGTGGCGGTGCGTTAGGCGCTCCCGTCATGTTTTCGTAACAAATCATATCGAAAGGGTGCGCCTAACACACCCTACAAAAATTTTATTTTTACTGATTCGACAAAATTGGGGCGATCGCAATTAAAAACCCCCCAGCATGACAACGTTAAAATAAACCCATAAATACCTGATACCATACAAGCCATGTCCCTCGCCAAAGAAATAGACCTTGCCCAAGACATCCCAGAAGATGTTATCCTTCCCCCAGGTGATTTATATAGTGACGAACCTCCCTTGGAAACTGAACTACATCTAGAGCAAATAATGCTCTTACTTAAATGTCTAAAGTGGTTGTGGCGAGACAGGACTGATTTTTACGCTGCTGGCAATCTGACTATTTATTACAGTCTCAGCAAACGCAAATCAGAAGACTTCCGGGGACCAGATTTTTTCGTCGTGCTAGACACAGAACGCAAAACCCGCAAAAGTTGGGTAGTCTGGGAAGAAGAAGGTAAATATCCTAATTTTATTCTAGAAATTCTTTCAGAATCAACTGCTAATACTGATAAAGAACTTAAGAAAAAACTTTACCAAAACACCTTCCGCACCCCCGATTACTTTTGGTTCGATCCATATACATTAGAATTTGCTGGTTTTCATTTAGTAGATGGCAAGTATGAACCTTTAGAAGCAAATCATCAAGGGCATTTGTGGAGTCAGCAACTAGATTTATATCTAGGAATTCATCAAGGTTTATTGCGATTTTTCACACCATCAGGACAGTTAGTTCCAACGCCAGAAGAAGAGGCTGAATCTGAACGTCAACAAAAAGAATTAGCACTGAGTAAAGCTGAAAGGTTAGCTGCTAAATTGCGAGAATTAAACATTGACCCGGATACAATTTAGAGCATTTTCGATTAACAGTTACCAGAAACACACGTAGGGTGGGTACTGCGAATCAGATCCCCCCTATTATATCCGCGTTTTAGTGGCAGTGCCCACCTTACACTACTTGCTTTGATAAAAGAGGACTAAAGTCCTCACTACGAACTTATGACTCATGACTAATCACTTAACTGCCATAGTCTTAGCAGGCGGAAAGAGTTCTCGCATGGGACGGGATAAAGCATTGATTCCCATTCAAGGCGTACCGCTATTGCAGTTGGTTTGTCAAATTGCTGCAAGTTGTGCTGATACGGTTTACGTCGTCACTCCCTGGCAGGAACGTTATCAACACTTGTTATCACCCACAGTTCAGTTTATCCGCGAAGTGCCTTTGTCTAGTGAAACGAGCGGCGAATCATTACCGCATGGACCACTTATTGGATTTGCCCAAGCACTGGCGTATGTGCAAACAGATTGGGTGTTGCTGCTGGCTTGCGATTTACCAAAGTTGCGCGTTGAGGTGTTGCAAGAATGGGCGGCGGTGCTGGATGGTGTGGAAGATGAGGCGATCGCTGCTCTAGTTCATCATACTAAAGGATGGGAACCACTGTGTGGTTTCTACCGCCGTCGCTGTTTACCAAGTTTAATTCAGTATATCAACCAAGGGGGGCGGTCATTTCAGCACTGGCTGAAGCAACATCCCGTGCAAGCATTACCTTTGCCAGATCCAGAAATGCTTTTTAACTGTAATACCCAAGACGACTTATTTCGATTCCAATCACCATATCCGCTACAATAAGGGGTTACATTCCAATCTTGTGCAGCAGTATGTGTAGCACGACTACCATAAGCTAACAAACATTTAATTTGCATATTGCATTGAGACAGATGTCTTGTGGAGTGGGCATCTTGCCCGCCTGTTTGCATACAAGTTAAAAATACATTAGCTTATCTCTGTTATTCATAACTTCCTCCCTCTAGCCTGTGTTGGCGACGATGAAACATACCTTATCAGTGCTTGTAGAAGATGAAGCGGGAGTTCTTTCCCGTATTTCTAGCTTATTTGCCCGTCGCGGCTTCAACATCGAAAGCCTTGCGGTTGGTCCTGCTGAGCAACCAGGAATTTCTCGGATTACAATGGTTGTCCCTGGCGATGACCGCGTTATTGAACAACTCACCAAGCAATTATACAAGCTGATCAACGTTTTGAAAGTGCAGGACATTACCGAAACTCCTTGCGTAGAACGAGAATTGATGTTGCTTAAGGTGAATGCAACCAGCAGTACCCGTTCAGAAATTGTCGAAATCTCTCAAATTTTCCGCGCTAGAGTTGTAGACGTGGCAGAAGATTCTCTTACCCTAGAAGTTGTGGGAGATCCAGGTAAAATGGTGGCAATTGTACAAGTGCTGCAAAAATTTGGTCTCAGAGAAATAGCTCGCACTGGCAAAATTGCTTTAACGCGTGAGTCTGGTGTGAATACCGAATTGCTCAAGTCTTTGGAAGCAAAGGTTTAGTAGCAAGCAATTGCAAGCTCATTTTTGATAGATAACTTATGCGGCTAGCCATCCTACACCTCAAGGGTGTAAAATGGCTAGCTGTTTTAAAGTGTTTTTATCAGTGAATACCCCTATTTCAGGCTTTCACTTTATACAATTTTTACATATGCTTGAGTAAAAGAACACGTTATTTTCTACATAAAATGCCCAATTTATCTACATTTCAGGCAACTCCTACGTAAAATCCACGGTGATTAAATTTGAGTTTTCATTAAAGTGTTGTTGACAGTGATTGTAAGTGTTGGAAGTTTAGTATAGATTATTATGTATCACAACATACTTTAGTTTGTGAATCTTATTTGTAAGACCATTGTAGACCAGGGTTATTAAGTAGTAGACAAGTAGATAGATCTCTTTTCTCAGTAGCTCAAATGCTTTAGAAGCATTATGTGTGTGTGGAAATTGCGTAGCTACTGAAAGATGCTAAAGTTATCCCGTTACAAAGTGTAACGGTTAAAAATTCTATAGTTCTACGTTCTCCTTTTTCTATAAAAAAAGGGAATCTTATAGATGCCACGAACACGCTGTGCTAGTATAACTCGCGTTTGTGACAGGCGTAAAAGCAAAATCTACCATTTGAGTGCCCCTAGCGTTAAAAATTTTTGTAAATCTAGAATTTTCAAAGATTTACACGGCTGATGCCAGCACTTAACCCTATAGCAAGTTTGACTTTCACGGCTAGAATCTGTTGCTTATATCTTGCACCAAGCCCAAAACTAAAGTTTGGGATGGGCACTGAAACCTATTAAAACGGGTTAAAAGCTGCTATGGACGATAAGTCTTTTAGCCACTTTTAACTTGAAGCAAGCAATTTGCCTGTAGATGTCTATAAAGCGGCTTCCCGAAAGGAAATTTACTTTAGGGCAGGGTATTAGGTATATGCAAGATATGAATGTTTTTACCTGTCTAAAATGACTACAAAGCGTGATTTATGACTTCTGACAGCCTCGAGCAAAAATCGAAGAATGTTTTATTGAGCACTCTTCTAAAACTAAGAAACCGCCATTTATTCATTTTTGATATCATTGTTTTTTCCATAACACCATTATTAGCTCTGCTTTTGCGTTTAGATGGCAGACTTGATATTGCCTTCTATTCATCGGAGCTAACGCTGGTAACTATACTGTTTTTATTTGTCAAACTAGGCATATTTTGGAGTTTTGGTTTATACAGGCGTTACTGGCGCTATGCCAGTATTGAAGAACTGATATATGTAGCCACACTGATGGCAATTGCGATCGCCATCCAAACTTTATTCTTTAATGTTCTGGTTTACATACACGTAGTGGTCGATAAAGTACCGCAATTGCTGCCACTTATTGATGGAATACTTTCGTTTATTTTCATAGTGACACTGCGTTTCAGCATTAGGGTTGTAGAAAGAGTTAGCCAGCAACGTGCAGCATTGGGTTTACCGCAACGCGTGCTTATAGTTGGTGCAGGTAGTGCAGGGGCTTCGTTAGTGGAAGATATGCAGAGAAATCCCCAACTGGGTTTTAATCCTGTTGCTTTCATTGACGATGATCCCAAAAAATTACACGCACGTATTCGGGGTATTCCTGTAGTAGGCGATCGCTACGAAATTCCTGATGTTGTGAAATCTCTCGAGATTCATAAAGTTATCATTGCGATGACTTCGGTTGCTGGACAAGTCATTCGGGAAATCGTAGATATCTGTAACGCAACTGGAATTCAAACTTGCACTTTACCAGGGATACATGAAATCCTCAATGGTCGTGTGCGGGTTGACAGTATACGCGATGTACGGATTGAAGATTTGCTCAGACGCGAACCCGTACAGACGGATATTGAGCGAGTTTCCCAATTTCTCCAAGGCAAAAAAGTACTCATTACAGGTGCAGGTGGGTCAATTGGTAGCGAACTTTGCCGTCAAATCTTCAAATGTTGCCCTGCAGCCATGATTCTTGTGGGACATGGAGAAAATTCTGTATTTAATATCCAACAAGAACTAGAACAAGTTGCTCAAGCACTCACAAACGATAGCAAAGGACAAAGACAGGCCCCTCGTATTACTGGCTTCATTGCTGATATTCGCTTTCAGGAGCGCTTAAAACATGCTTTTGAGCAATTTCAACCTGAGGTGATTTTCCACGCTGCAGCTCATAAACATGTCCCTCTCATGGAATTAAATCCATCAGAAGCAATCACTAACAATGTCGTTGGAACAAAAAATTTGCTGGAACTGGCGCTGCAATACAACGTTAAACATTTCGTGATGATTTCCACAGACAAAGCTGTTAACCCTACCAATGTTATGGGGGCTAGCAAGAGAGTCGCTGAAATGTTGGTCCTACAAGCTGCAAAACAAAGCGGTAATCCCTATGTTACGGTGCGTTTTGGCAACGTTCTGGGCAGTCGCGGTAGCGTTGTTCCCACCTTCAAAAAACAAATTGCTGCGGGTGGTCCAGTCACTGTTACCCATCCTGAAATCTGTCGTTATTTCATGACCATTCCGGAGGCAGTTCAACTTGTTTTGCAAGCTGCGGTACTTAGTCGCGGTGGTGAAGTGTTAATGCTGAATATGGGCGAGCCGGTTAAAATTGTTGACTTGGCAAAGGAACTTATTCGCCTTTCGGGATATCAAGTCAACAAAGATATTGACCTTGTGTTTACAGGGTTGCGACCAGGCGAAAAGTTATTTGAGGAGCTGTTTATTCCAGGAGAAGAGTACGAACGAACCGAACATGAAAAATTATTTGTTGTGAAAAATGCTAGTCGCATTATTTCCGAAAATCTGGTTGGTATTGTGGAAGCTTTGTGTCAAGCAGCAGCTGATAATGAGGTCAGTACCATTAAGTTTTTGCTTGGGCAATTGGTGACCGGATACAAATCTGAATCCTTTCAAAATAATGTATTAGCAAATGATTCAAAACATAGTGTTGTCACGGCAACCCCAAATGTCAATGGAATGGCAGTAAAACTAAAAGGGGCATAATTCTCATCAAAAAGAGTAGTTGCTCGGCTTGCTGTCTTTATCATGCATGAACGAACTTTTAAAAATTGACAGGAAAAAATGAAGAACACATTTCATCAAAGAAATACTGCCCTACAGTTAGAAGATGGGGTTTCTGTAGGAAAATGGAGATATTTTAAAGTTGCCAAGAACTTAGTAAGAACTTTTGTAAGAAGAAGAATGGATTGGTCTATTGGAATTTATATAGGTGAATCTCCTATTAATTTTGATTCACCCAAAAATATTAGCAATCCAGTTTTGAGTGCCAAGGATGTAACCGATGTACCAGCACACTTTGTTGCCGATCCATTTATGGTACGGGAAAATGGCACTTGGTATATGTTTTTTGAAGTGCTGAATGGTCGTGATAACAAAGGAGATATAGGGCTAGCAATTAGTCATGATGGTTTCAACTGGAGTTACCAACAAATTGTACTTGATGAGCCTTTTCACTTGTCTTACCCGTATGTCTTCAAATATCAGAATGAGTATTACATGATTCCTGAGAGTTATGAAGCCAATTCTGTTCGCTTGTACAAAGCAGTTGATTTTCCAACAAAATGGTCATTTGTAAAAACTTTACTTGATGGTGCAGATTATGTAGATTCTTCCGTATTTAATTACAAAGGTATGTGGTGGATGTTTAGTACATCACCAAAGAGCGATATTCTACGTCTATATTATGCTAATGATCTAATGGGAACTTGGATTGAACATCCTAAAAGCCCTGTCATAGAGGGCAATATAAATATAGCAAGACCGGGAGGTAGAGTTATAGTCAGGGATGAAAAAATTTTCAGATATACTCAGGATGATGAAAAGTTCTACGGAAATAAAGTTCGAGTCTTTGAAATAACCGAGTTGACAACGACAACTTACCAAGAAAAAGAAGTTGTAAAAAATCCAATTCTCAAAGCAAGTGGTTCTGGTTGGAATAAAACCGGAATGCACAATATTGATGCTCATCAATTTGATGAGGACCAATGGATAGCCTGTGTGGATGGATATCGAATAATTTTTGATTTCGGTATCGAACTACAAAATCGAATTAAACTCATGAATAAATTTAAAAACTTTGTTAGACCGATACAAAGTGTCACTCATCGTATTTGAAGTTATCAAGGCCATGCTCGATGAATATGAAAGTGTTTTTATCAAAAACCAATACAGATGCAACAAAATAAGCCACTAACACTGCACCATAACTTCTCTTGGACTTTTGTTGGCAATCTGGTCTATGCTGCTTGTCAATGGGGGATGCTAGTAGTACTTGCTAAAGTCGGTAGCCCGGAGATGGTAGGACAGTTCACATTAGGGCTTGCGGTTACTGCACCCGTAGTCATGTTGACAAATCTCCAACTGCGATATGTCCAAGCCACAGACGTTAAACACCAATATATTTTCGGCGACTACCTTAGTCTGAGGATCGCCTCATCAGTGTTGGCGCTTTTGGTGATTGTGGTCATCACTTTGACAGCAGGGTATCGGTGGCAGACATCGCTTATCATCCTGCTCATTGGTTTGGCTAAAGCATTTGAGTCTATTAGTGACGTGTTTTATGGGCTGCTCCAGAAGCACGAACGCATGGATCGTATTGCCTTGTCGATGATGATTAAAGGTCCTTTATCGCTGTTACTACTTGGTATCGCCGTTTACATATCACGTAGTGTCGTGTGGGGAGTCGTGGGATTGACTGTTGCCTGGGCTTTAGTCTTGTTCGGTTACGACATTCGTAGTGGCGCAGGAATGCTAAATCACCCCGAAGAAACACCATCGAGCGAAGAAACTAGAAAGCAGCATACGACAGATGTAGTGCAACCTCGGTGGCACCTGGAAACGGTAGCAAAGTTAGTGTGGCTTGCTTTGCCACTCGGTATCGTGATGATGCTCATTTCGCTCAATACCAACATCCCCCGTTACTTTATTGAGCGACATTTGGGCGAGCGGGAACTGGGTATATTCGCTGCGATCGCTTATCTAATGATGGTAGGAAGCATGGTGGTAAATGCGCTAGGGCAGTCAGCCACGCCAAGGCTAGCCAAATACTATGCGAGTGGAAATGGAATCGCTTTCCGCACACTCCTTCTCAAGCTAATAGGACTTGGTGCTCTGCTGGGTGGAACATCTATCTTGGTGGCTCTTGTGGCAGGTGAGCAGATTTTGACTCTTCTGTACCAAGCTGAGTATGCCCAACATAAAGATATATTGGTGTGGCTAATGGCAGCAGCAGCGGTTGGATATATATCCTCTTTCCTAGGCTATGGAATGTCAGCAGCTAGGTACTTCCGCATCCAAATTCCTTTGTTTGTTTTAGTGACAAGTTCATTAGCTGTCACTTGCTTCTGGTTGCTCCCAATTCATGGACTGCGAGGGGCAGTTATTGCACAGATCATTGCGTCAACTGTGCAAGCAAGTTTGAGTTTAGGAGTGATTCTTCATGCGCTGCATAAAATAAATAAGCATAAGGGAAAAGAATCAGAGCCATTGTCTCAAGCTTAAAGAACTATTGCACAGAATATTTTTTTGCTTTGCACAAAGGGGATAGAGCAAATTTTGACCTCTTGCATCTACACTATCAGCTTTAAAAAATAGAGCACCATTGAAATCTATTTAGAAGTAACTATTATTTATGCATTACAAAAGCTCCAAAAGTACACTAAAAAGCAATGAGAACCCTACCTTGGCTCATGAGCGTTCAATACGTATCCTCCATGTTGTTGCAGGGATGAACCGGGGTGGCATCGAAACCTGGCTAATGGATTTCTTGCGCCAAACCGACCGCGATCGCTTTCAAATGGACTTCTTAGTCCACACAACACAGCCATGCGCTTACGATGAGGAGATTCGCGCCCTCAACAGTCAAATTATCCCCTGCCTTCATCCATCTCGACCGTGGACTTATACCGCTAACTTCAAGCGAATCTTGCGTGAGTATGGTCCCTATGACATCGTCCACAGTCATGTCTATCTTTTCAGCGGCTATGTCCTTCGCTTAGCGCAGCAGGCTGGTATACCTGTTCGCATTGCCCATACCCATACAGATACTTCTTCAATTGAAGCCAGAGCGGGATTGTATCGACGTGTTTATCACACTTTGGCGAAATGGTTAATCAACCGCCATGCGACAGTTGGTCTGGGAATGAGCCGCAAGGCGGTGGCAGACTTGTTCGGTGCAGTCTGCGAAACCGACCCACGTTGGCAAGCTATTTACTATGGCATCGACATGGCTTCGTTCCGCGATGTTATTGATCCGGTTGCTATGCGTGCCGAATTCGGCATTCCTGCTGATGCTTTTGTCATTGGTCACGTTGGCAGGTTTGTCAAAGTGAAGAACCACACATTTATCCTGGACATTGCAGCAGAGGTTGCCAAGAGAGAACCGAAAATGCGTCTGTTGCTAGTGGGTGATGGTCCACTGCGCCCAGAAATTCAGCATAAAGCTGCTGAGATAGGCTTGGCTGACCGTATCATTTTTGCAGGCGTCCGGTCTGATGTCCCCCGAGTGATGCAAGGAGCTATGGACGTATTCCTGTTTCCATCCCTCTACGAAGGGCTAGGAAATGTGCGCCTAGAAGCACAGGCTGCTGGACTACCTTGCGTTGTTTCAAATACTGTTCCCAATGAGGGAGATGTCGTAAAGCCTCTGGTGCAGCGATTGTGTCTGTCGCAACCAGCCTCAGCTTGGGCTGAGGTCATCCTGGCGATGAACAAAGGTGAACTAGGAATAACTCCAACACAAGCCCTGGCTGTTATCGCACAAAGCCCATTTAATATTCAAAATAGCGTTCAATCTTTAGAGAAGATTTACCTGAATAATTACTCACAAAGCCTTAGTTCCTGGAGAAAAGAAGAGGCGAATTGTGTAGAAAGTTAATTTTTTTTAAATCTATTAGTAGGGTGATAGTTTTTCTAATTTTTAGATTTAATAAAAGGTTCAAAATATGGTTGCTTCTGTTAGTACAATTATTCCATGTTATCGGTGCTCTAAAACAATTAGTAGAGCAATTGACTCTGTTGCCAAGCAAACTCTTCCACCTGCTGAGGTCATACTTATTGATGATGGAAGTGGAGATGATACTTTAGAAGTCTTGCTACAGCTACAGCGTGATTATGGCAAAGACTGGATTAAGGTTGTTGCACTCAAAGAAAATTCGGGTCCTGCTGTTGCTCGTAATACTGCTTGGGATTTGGCATTTCATGACTATATAGCCTTCCTCGATTCTGATGATGCTTGGCATCCAGAAAAGATTGCAGTTCAGTATTCTTGGATGATCCAAAATCCTGATATTGCCTTATCTGGACATCAGGTTGTTCTTCAAAAAGGTAAAACTCAATTGAACTATGAACCAGTACCATCAAATATAAAATCTCAAAAAATAGACAGAAATAAAATTCTATTTTCTAATAATTTCTGCACTTCTTCTGTTATGATGAAGCGGGATATTAAGCAACGCTTTAGTCCTTCCTTACGATACTCCCAAGATTATTTTTTATGGCTGGAAATTATACTAGAGGGTAGCCAAGCTAGCGTTCTCAGCTTTCCCATAGCTTATTACTTTAAGTATCCATTTGGGGAGGGGGGACAAACCAAAAATCTTTTGAACGGGAAAGCAGCTGAAGAAGAAATCTATTGCAGATTATGGAAATCTGGAGCCATTACATTTGTTGAGTGGCGCATTCTTTGCTTATGGTCTTTAGCAAGGTATTACAGGCGTGTGTTGATTTGCTTATTACGATAGTGATTAGCCAGATTAGTCGTCAATATTCAGTAGCAAAAACAATGATTTGAAAATATTTTTCCAATAAAAATATCAAGAGTATACGCAATTTTTATGCGTTATGTAATACTAAAAAAATGTCGTGAAGCAATATAAGAATGCTGTAGTAATGAAGAATTTGGAAATCATTTGGATTGCAACGGCAATAGTACTTACAAATGCCACTCAACTAAGGCTTTCAAGCCTTCCTGTCGGACCGGGTGAAGTTATGCTATTTGTCTGGATACTATTTGTAATTATCAGACTAGGAATTCTTAAATATCACTTATTAACACCTATTTTTCAAGTCAATTTCTGTTTTTGGATTGTTGCTTTTACTTCCTTGATATTAGGTTTTGTGATAGCAGAATTGATGGATGTAACATCTCCATCTTTTCCTCATGATTTATTTTCTTTTATATTTGCACTTCTTTTTTCCACCAGTTGTTCAATATCAGAAGTGTTCTCTAAAAAACCACAAAGAATTATTAGTTATGTTATTTCCGGCACAATATTGTTGTTATTTATAATATTTTGTTTTCCTTCTCTTCTGCCATTTTTTGCTCCTTGGTACGGCGGCATCAGATTTACAGGTTGGTCTAAAAATCCTAATCAGTTAGCTTTATTGTTAAGCATGATTCCTTTTACGGCATTGCATTTATTAAACACAAGTAGAAGTTTTGTTACAAAAACATGGTATTTTTGGTTAATCGTGTTTTGTTTTGTGATCGGTTCAGCTACGCAATCCGATGCTTTAATCATATCCTGGGCAGTAGGTTTTGGGATTATAGTATTTTTGGTAATTTTTGGAGCATTACAGAATGTTTTAGTAAGTCAGAATTTCACATATTTACTCAAAAGAGTTTATCAACAAATTATTGGATTAATTTTGATATTGATATCAATTATATCAATAAAGTTTGTTTATCAAAACATCTATTTGGCTTCAGCAGATGTGTACGATAAAGGTGGTCAGGGAAGCGATCGCGTTACATTATGGGCAAATGGAATAGCTGCACTAGCTCATTCACCCTTATTTGGTCTGGGACCTGGTTCTCATTCAGGTGAAAACGGTCCATTTTTAGATTTTGAGGCTCACAATACTTTTATAGATTGGGGAGCAAGTTCTGGAATTGTTGGGCTAACAGCCTACATTACCCTACTAGCATGGGTAGCTTGGAGTGCATGGCGTAAAGGATTCGTTGTTCTGTTCGCTGCCGTTATTTCGTTAGCAGCATTTAGTAGCTTTCACTATGTGTTGCGACACCCGATTTTTTGGTTCTATTTGCTAGCAATAGCGACTTTAAGTACACAATCATCAAAAACTACTTACGCCTCTGCTCATTTAACTAAAAAAAGGCAAAAAACCTACATCAAAGATGAGTACAGTACTATATGTGTGGAATAACAGGTTTTTTTGATGCCGTTCTGCAAAGATCTACTTTGGAGATGGAGTCTGTGGTGCAAAATATGTCCCATGCTCTCTATCATCGTGGACCAGATAACGGCGGCATATGGATAGATACCGAAAACGGTATTGCTTTAGGACACCGACGACTTGCCATTATTGACATCTCACCCGAAGGACACCAACCTATGGTGTCTGGAAATGGTCGCTATGCGATTGTATTTAATGGGGAAATTTATAACTTTTTAGAGTTAAGACGCGATCTGGAAAAGTTAGGTCACCACTTTCGAGGTCATTCTGATACTGAAGTGATGCTGGCTAGCTTCAGCCAGTGGGGAGTATTTGAGGCAATTAAGCACTTTAATGGAATGTTTGCCTTTGCCTTGTGGGATCGTCAAGAACGCGTTTTGCATTTAGGGCGCGATCGCCTGGGTGAAAAACCACTCTATTATGGCTGGTGTGGTAACACTTTTCTGTTTGCCTCTGAATTAAAAGCCCTCAAAGCCCATCCCGATTTTCATCCTGAAATTAATCGTGATGCTTTGGCATTATTTCTGCGCTATAGCTGCGTTCCTACACCCTATTCCATCTACCAAGGCATCTATAAGTTACCACCTGGATGTGTCCTCACTTGGAACGGCGTAAATACTCATCCCAAACCAGTACCCTATTGGTCTGCCAAGGAAGCTGCGGAACTAGGTACTGCTAAACCCTTCACAGGGTCAGAACAGGAAGCAGTAGCAGAAATGGAGGCGCTACTGCGGGAAGCAGTGGGGCTACGTATGGTTGCCGATGTCCCTTTGGGTGCTTTCCTCTCAGGAGGAATTGACTCCTCTACAGTAGTAGCCTTAATGCAGGCTCAAAGTAGCCAGCCAGTGAAAACCTTTACTATTGGTTTTCATGAAAAGGCATACAATGAAGCAGAGCATGCTAAAGCGGTAGCACAGCACTTAGGCACAAACCACACAGAACTTTATCTCACCCCAGAAGACACGCTTGCTGTTATCCCCAAGCTGCCAGTTCTGTACGATGAACCCTTTTCCGACCCCTCCCAAATTCCTACCTTTTTGGTTTCTCAATTAGCCAGACAGCATGTCACAGTCAGTCTTTCAGGCGATGGTGGCGATGAACTATTTGGGGGATACAACCGCTATTTCTGGGGTCGTAGCATTTGGCAAAAGATAGGCTGGATGCCCAAAAGCCTGCGTCAGATTGCTGCACATGGCTTAACTAGCTTATCACCCCAGACTTGGGATCGTGTTTTTACAAACTTTGGTGCCGTATTACCAGCCAAACTCAGATACTCCACCGTTGGCGACCATTTACACAAACTGGCTGGGGTTTTGGCAGTTTCCGATCCTGAAGCGATGTACGCTAGTCTTGTTTCCCACTGGAAAGAGCCTGAAGCTATAGTCATCGGCAGTTGCGAGCCTATAACGGCTGTAAGCGATCGCCAATGTTGGCCACAGTTACCAGACTACACTCAACGCATGATGTACCTGGATACGGTGACTTATTTACCAGACGATATTCTCGTCAAAGTTGACCGGGCAAGTATGGGTGTGAGTTTAGAAGGTCGCATACCACTGTTAGATCACCGCATAGTGGAATTTGCTTGGCGCATACCCTTATCAATGAAAATTCGTAACGGTCAAGGTAAGTGGCTATTGCGTCAAATTTTGTACAAGTATGTGCCGCAAGAGCTGATTGAGCGTCCCAAAATGGGCTTTGGCGTGCCAATTGATAGCTGGTTGCGTGGTCCCTTACGTGAGTGGGCAGAGGATTTACTTGATGAAAGCCGCTTACATCAACAAGGGTTCTTGAATCCTAAACCAATTCAACAGAAATGGAAAGAACATATCAGTGGCGATCGCAACTGGCAGTACTATCTCTGGGACGTACTCATGTTCCAGGCGTGGTTAGACAAACATGACTAGTTTCAGTAAATAGTCGCTAATAAAAATATCAATAAACTTTCATAAAATATCCATGTGTATTTTGAATTTATGGCTAAAAGTATAGTAACGGGATCCGCAGGGTTTATAGGTTCTCACCTTGTAGAAGCGTTGTTGAAACAAGGTGAAGAAGTCATCGGGATAGATGAATTTAATGATTACTACTCTCCAGCATTAAAGCGCAAGAATATTACACACTTGCAAAACCATCCTGCTTTTCAATTAATTGAAGGAGATATTCAGTTTTTAGACTGGCAGACACTCCTTAAGGATGTGGGCGTAGTTTACCATCTAGCAGCACAAGCAGGGGTGCGGGCAAGTTGGGGTCAAGGTTTCCACGCTTACACACAAAGGAATATTAACGCCACACAAGTTTTGCTAGAAGCGGCAAAGGATGCCAAACACCTGAAAAGGTTGGTATTTGCCTCTACCTCTAGCGTGTATGGTGATGCCGAAACTCTGCCCACTAACGAGGAGATATGTGCCAAGCCTGTTTCTCCTTACGGTATTACTAAGCTAGCAGCGGAGCGGTTGTGTGGGGTTTATCACAAAAACTTTGATGTGCCGTTTGTGGCGTTGCGCTATTTCACAGTTTACGGTCCCAGACAGCGCCCGGATATGGCATTTCATAAGTTTTTCAAAGCGGTGTTGTTCGATGAAGCGATTCCTATTTACGGCGATGGAGAGCAAACGCGGGACTTTACATTTGTCAGCGATGCTGTAGCCGCCAATTTAGCCGCCGCCACCGTACCCCAAGCTGTGGGCGAAATCCTCAACATTGGCGGTGGTAGCAGGGTGGTTCTAACACAAGTCTTGGACACGATGGAAGAAATTGTCGAGCGTCCAATCAAGAGAAACCACGTAGAAAAAGCGATGGGAGACGCCCGACACACTGCAGCCGATGTATCTAAGGCGCGGAGAATACTAGGTTATCAGCCGCAAGTTTCCCTGAGGGAAGGGTTAACTCAGGAATGGTACTGGGTTAAAAATTTGTATAGATAATCACATAAAGCATTCATGATTTATTTAGGAAATAGGTAAAATACAATGAAAATTTTGCATATTTGTGCAATTGCACCTACTGCCAAAATCCTTTTACAACCTCAGCTTAAATACTTTTTGTCCCGCAACTTAACAGTAGGAATAGCTTGTTCTCCGGGACCAGAATTTCAAGAGCTGCAACAAAATGGATTCAAAGTACACGCAGTTCAGATTGACAGGAGTATTTCATTATTTTCTAACTTGAGAAGTGTCTATCAACTGACGAAAATTATCCGACAGAATCAATATGACCTTGTTCATGTCCATACTCCAATTGCTGCTGTCTTAGGACGCATTGCAGCCAAACTCGCTGGTGTCAAACGTATTGTTTACACTTCTCACGGTCTTCCGTTCCACGATTTATCATCTCCTAGTCAATATCGTTTCTACTTTACTATTGAGAAACTCGCTGCTTTAATAACTGATCTGATTCTTAGCCAAAATTATGAAGATATCGCTACGGCTAAAAAATTGGGTCTTTGTCCGCCGGAAAAACTAGGTTACCTCGGCAACGGTATAGATATTGACCGTTTTAACCGTGATCGCCTCGGTTTCACTCATCAAACCGAATTACGCAAATCCTTAGGTATTCCTGAAACTGCTAACTTGATAGTTGGCACGATTGGGCGTTTAACTCGTAAGAAAGGGAGTGGATACCTGATTGAAGCCGCAGCCAAGCTACTTTCTCAGTTTCCTAATTTGCACGTTCTGGTGATTGGTGGTCAACTCAGCACTGACCCTGAACCGTTTCAAACGGAACTTATGGAAAAAATTCGCACTTTGGGGATTGAGAAACACGTTACCCTAACAGGCGAGCGCCAAGATATACCAGAGCTTTTAGGTCTTTTAGACATCTTTACGCTGCCGACCTTTACTCATGAAGGATTACCACGCTCCATCCTGGAAGCGATGTCCATAGGTTTACCAGTTGTCGCCACAGATATTCGAGGCTGTCGGGAAGCAGTAGTACATGGAAAAACCGGCTTAATTGTGCCTCCTCAAAATAGTGAAAAGTTAGCTGAGGCTTTGGGAACACTACTGTCTAACCCTGAATTGCGACAAGCGTATGGGAAAGCAGCTCGTCAACGTATTGAAGCTGAGTACGATGAGCGGATCGTTTTCCAACGGCTTGAGCAATTTTATCAAGAATTAGGGGTTTTGTTTACATGAAATTTTTACAAATATGAAGCTGGATATAGGAAATGTTACGTAACAGAAGATGGCATAAAACTTTGGGTTTTTCAAAAATTAAATTTTGGGTCTTTGTGGGCTTGTTAAGTATAGGGCTTGTTCAATGCGTCAATCCGAGCAGAGTGATGACTCTATCTAAACCTACTGTGACTTTCGAGTTAAGTAATTCTAGCATCTCTGAAGATGTCTCCACTGCCAGCTTAGCGGTAAATTTAAATGCTGTCTCCAGCGAGGCGATCGCTGTTGATTACGTAGTAACAGGCGGAACCGCCAGTCAGACAAACAGGGGGAGCGGTCAGGACTATACTCTTGCACAAGGAACCCTAACTTTTGAACCCGGTACTGTTACTAAAAACCTATCCATTTCTATCGTTGATGACGATATCAACGAAGCTGATGAAAATATTGAAATTAAACTTTTAAATCCAAAAAATGCAATTTTGGATGCCAAGAATTTGCATAGTTTGGAAATTCTTGATAATGATAGACAATCTATCGTTTCTGCCCGAGATTTTGGTGCGACAGGGGATGGAATCACAGATGACACAAAAGCAATACAAGCGGCAATAGATACAGTTTATAACCAAGGGGGAGGAGTCATCTTATTTCCTCCGGGCGTTTATATTGTCACGTCTGTAAAGCTCAAGGAAAATATCACTTATCAGGGATATGAAGCGACCATTAAACGGCCTGAGAATCAAGATAAATGGACAAGAACTTTCACTACTGAGTATTCAGGTAAGGAAAATTCAAAGCCCTTAATAATTAAGGGGCTTACTTTTGATGGAAATAGCAAAAATCAAGGAGCCTACCAAAAATATGAGTTAGAGCAAGCGCATTTAATATTCTTGACGGCTGAGCGAAAACTTCCTGGAAGATTACAAGCATTTATTGAAGATTGTACTTTCAAAAATGGAGTTTCTGATGGGATTTCTGTCTATACTAATGTGTCTGTGAAAGTAGACAATTGTGAGGCTATAGATGTATTCCGTGGTGGTTTCGTATTGACGGGTGGAAATTCATCTGCTGAAGTCTATAATCTGACAACAAGAGGCAAAGTTGACCCTACAGGAATTGACATAGAAGTGGATGGACGAGGTTATGGGGACACCTTGAAAGTAGATGTGAAACTTGAAAATCTCAATTTAATTGATGGAGATTTTGACGTTAACGTTGAAGACGGTTCAACAGTAATAGGTAATAACATCATTTCTGGTGATGCCCCTTTCTACATTTTTAGTTTGAATTCAACTATGAAATTTAGTAACTCGAAATTCAAAATAGGAGCCGCTGATGATTATGACAACAGAATTTTGTTTCCACATGATGTTACTTTTGACAACTGCGAATTTTATGTGACTCGGAAAGAAACTGGAAAGCCATATAGTTTTTTTAGTGCTGCTTATGTTTGGTGGCAGCATCCCAGTTATAGCAAACAACGCAATCAATTATTAGTTTTTAATAATTGTTTGTTTAAAGTAGATAGCAATATGAAAGAAACAGACAAAACTTATGCTGTTTACTTACGGAAAGATGAAGAATCATCAAACAATCGTTTAATCATTAATGGAGGAGACATTTCCAAAAAATTCAAAATACCAGTGTTTAAAGAAGAATAAGTGTCAGGGTTTGTAGAACGAAAGGCAAGTAATTGGTTGCCGAGGAAATTCGGTGATAATACACGGTTTGCGAAATGTAAAAGATGAAGACGTATTTGTGTACAAAATCTCAGCTTTCTTTTTTGTGATTATTGAAAAGTAAGGAGGTATTTATGTTGTTTACTAAACAGTTTCAGGATGTTCGTTCAAAGAACTATAGCAGATTCATCAAGTTTGTATTAGATAGATTTGTAGCAGCGATCGCCTTGCTGGTTTTTTCTCCCTTGACGCTGGTACTTGCGATCGCGATTTATTTCCGCATGGGTCGCCCAATTCTTTTCACACAACCCCGTCCTGGAAAAAACGCTCGGATTTTCAACTTCTACAAATTTCGTACCATGACAGATGAGCGGGACAGCAATGGCAATTTACTCCCCGATGAGAAACGACTTACAGCTTTAGGAAAATTTTTGCGGCAAACAAGTCTGGACGAGCTCCCTCAATTTTGGAATGTTCTCAAAGGAGATATGAGTTTCGTGGGTCCTCGTCCTTTATTGGTCAAGTATCTTGAGCGCTACACCCATGAACAAGCACGTCGCCATCAGGTGAAGCCCGGTATTACTGGATGGGCGCAGGTCAATGGTCGCCGCAGGTTAGATCAATTTTGGGACGAAAAATTTAAGTTGGATGTCTGGTATGTCGATAATTGGAGCTTGTGGCTTGACCTAAAAATTTTGTTCCTGACTGTATGGCAAGTCCTAAAACGAGAGGACATAACTCAAGAAGGTCACGTTACATCTGAAGAATTCAAAGGTCAAGTTGAGCGACGCTCTTAGGCTGCAAACCCTCCAATTCATGGCATTCCCCTAAAGAAATGGTCAACAAAAAGCTGTCTCATGTTGAAATGCGCTAGCAGTCAGTAGATTGTCGCTGTTGGCAATAATCATGGCTGAGAAACGGTCACGCCACGTCGGCTTGAATTTGCAAAATAAACCAGTTAAGTACAAGGATTAGGTTAAAATGTCAGGCTCGATGGAAAAAAGGTGGGAAGTTGGATCTGAGTTTGATTGGTGGGATGGACTAACCACCTCATGTGCATCGCCAACTTTACTGCCTAAGCTTTACGAACTGTTTTCAACAGGCACTTCTGTTTTGTTGTCCATTCATCATCACACTCAACTTAAGGGGAGAAGGTCAAGGTTGCATTTACCTTCATTCTTTTGTATGCACGTTGCAGCCAAACTTCAAACAGTTTTTGATTTATATTGGTATCGAGATTTACCTACAGAACCAGCCCCAGACTTTAACACCCTTCGTCCTTCTCCAGGCGATCTAGTTCTGGCAGTTAATTTATTTGGGGTGCGGGAAGGAAGCCTTTGGCGAGATTGGTTACATAGACATGATGGCATCCTTTTAATTGAAGACCATACTCACGACCCATTCTCACCTTGGGCTAAGCAGAGCACCGCTCACTATGCAATGGCATCTCTACGCAAGACTTTGCCAATTCCTGATGGAGCAATCATTTGGTCTCCCCAAAAGCTAGAACTGCCCAAACCCTTATCCTCAGAGGCATTTGGTGCTCATCAAAAACTTACTGCAATGCTGTTGAAACGAGCTTACATAAATGGTGCAAAGATCTCAAAAGATACCTATCGACTTCTGCAAATTGAAGGAGAACAACGGCTTAGTCATGAAACAAACGCAGCAGCTTGCTGTTTTACTACCCAGATTCTCAATTGCCTGAATATATCAGAATTACGGCAGCGCCGGGAGGCAAACATCAGGCAATTTTTACAGTTGAGTTTAACTACAACTCCTGTCGGCTTGAGACCCATGTTTACATCATGGACCTCTGGAGCAGTGCCATTTAATGCTATTCTGGTTTGCAAAAAACATGAAGTTCGAGAGGCTTTACGGAAGTTTCTGATTAGTCAAAATATTTTTTCAACAGTTCATTGGCAGCAACCCTTTGAGGGACTATCTACGAACGATCCCATAGCCATAGATTTGTCAAATCGTATTCTTACCATTCCTAGCGACCATCGTTACTCTATTAATGACATGACTCGAATTATAGAAATAATGGCAGAGTTTACTCAAAATAAATAATTCTTGTACTAACTTTCAATAAAAAATCCTAGCCAATTTTCAAAAATAATATGAATATTGAAATTTTTGATCTAGCCAGTGATTTATGGCAGCAAACGCTGGAAAAACTGCATCACGATGTTTACCATTTACCAGAGTATATACTTCTGGAATCTAAAAGAACTAATACTATTCCAGAAGCTATTCTGATCACTGATGGTGACAAAATATTTTTTGTGCCTTATTTATTACGTCATTGTGATGATTTATTCAACAGTCATTTAGTAATATCAGAGTTTTTTGATGTTGTATCACCTTACGGCTACCCTGGAATTTTGTTAAGTGAGGTAGCAACTCATTCACCTGAATTTATTGAATTAGCAATAGAACAGCTAAAAACTGTATTATTTACGAAGAATGTGTGTTCAGCATTCTTTCGACTTCATCCAATACTTAACGAAAATTTAAATGAAGTTTTATCGCCTGAAATTTGTCAAGTAAATGGAGAAACAGTTTCTGTAAACTTAGAGATGTCAGAGGCTGAAATATGGCGACAAACACGAAATGACCACCGAAATAAAATCAATTGGTGTAAACGCACCGGAATGACAGCGAAAATGGTTCCATTTATAGAGTATCTTGATGATTTTATTGAAATTTATGAAGAAACAATGAATCGTGTAGCAGCTAAAACTTCATATTATTTTGATTATGACTACTATTTTAATCTATCAAAATTAGGTAACAAAATTCACTTATGTATCGTTGAATGGCAGGAGGAAATTATATGTGCTGGTTTGTTCACTGAATGCTGTGGTATCGTTCAGTTCCATCTTTCAGGAACGAAAAATAAGTTTTTAAAACAAGCACCAAGCAAATTAATGCTGGATTATGTGAGATTTTGGGCTAAAGAGCGTGGCAATAAAGTTTTTCATTTGGGAGGTGGGGTAGGAAGTTCTAGAGACAGTCTTTACGAATTCAAAGCAGGTTTTTCTAAACAAAGCCATAAATTTTTAACAATACGCATAATTACAGACAAAGAGAAATATCGGAGTCTGGTTGAATTCAAGGCAGAATCTTTGAAAATCGATGTTGATAAAATACTACAAACAGAGTTTTTCCCAGCATATCGTTCACCTAACATTTTCCCAGATTAAAGTGACACAATGCAGAAAAGCTGATCTACCATTTAATATGGTTCTAAAGTGCAAAAGATATTAGCGATAGAATCTTGGCAGAATTAATGCCGACAGTAATGCAAACCCAATAGTAAAGTATAAGGATGAACAAACAAATTCTTCTTTCAACACCCCACATGGGTGCTCACGAATTAGAGTTCGTCAAAGAAGCATTTGACACGAACTGGATCGCCCCCGTTGGTCCTCATGTAGATACTTTTGAGCAAGAATTTTGTCAAGTCACTGGAGCAAGTCATGCTGCTGCTTTAAGTTCTGGGACGGCGGCTATCCATTTGGCTTTGCAATTAGTTGGCGTTGAGTATGGGGATGAAGTTTTTTGCTCTACCTTGACTTTTGCAGCCACCGCTAACCCAATTACCTATCTAGGGGCAAAACCAGTATTCATTGATAGCGATCGCACTTCTTGGAACATGAATCCCCACTTGTTGCGCCAAGCACTAGAACACCGCGCACGCATTGGCAAATTGCCCAAAGCGGTTATGGTAGTGCATTTATATGGTCAAAGTGCGGATATAGATCCAATACTGCAAGCTTGCAATCAGTATGAAATTCCCTTAATTGAAGATGCTGCTGAATCTTTAGGAGCTACCTACAAAGGGCGATCGCCTGGAACTTTCGGGCGCATTGGCATTTACTCCTTCAATGGCAACAAAATCATCACCACCTCCGGCGGCGGGATGTTGGTTTCTGACGATGCACAACTAGTAGCCAAAGCCCGTTTTTTGGCTACCCAAGCACGCGATCCGGCTCCCCATTACCAACACTCAGAAATTGGTTACAACTATCGCCTCAGCAACGTTTTGGCTGGCATCGGTCGGGGTCAGTTGCGTGTTCTGAATGAGAGAGTTGCAGCTAGACGACGCAACTTTGAGATTTACGCCTGTGCTTTGGGACTGCCAGGAATAGAGTTCATGCCAGAAGCCGCTTTTGGACGCGCCACCCGTTGGCTAACATGCCTGACAATCGATCCAGTCGCTTTTGGTGCTGACCGAGAACAAGTCCGCTTAGCACTTGGCGAACAGCAAATTGAAACTCGTCCTGTGTGGAAGCCGTTGCACCTACAGCCCGTTTTCGCAGAGTGTGAATCTATTGGTGGTGCCGTTGCAGAGGATTTATTTGCACGCGGTCTTTGCTTGCCTTCTGGATCTAATCTCACAACCGAAGACTTGGAGCGAGTAATTAGTGCAATTTCGGCAGTTCATTATGACAATCGCAAAACTCATACTTCACTATTTATGGCTTAGTGGGAACTTTAATAGACAAACCAATTGTCATGTTTTACTACTGGCAAAATTTATACATTCAAGATTGATTGAATATATAATATGAAGAAAAAATTTGAATAAAAAATTGTAAGATTATTTATGGAATCACAGGAAAATTTTGTAAGTATTGATAAGTATTGGCAAGTTCTTTCGCAAGTCCTGAAGCGGCGTTGGGCACCAGCGATAGGAATCTTTCTTCCTGTTTTCCTGATTTCTCTGCTGGGTTTTTCTTTAAAAAAACCTTCTTATATGACGGAAGGAAAACTACTTTTTCAAAGAACTACGCTCTCTTCCCTCACGGGAGTGGGGACAGAAATAGCTAAGTTAGAACCAGTGGCAGCGGATAAAAGTAATCCTCTCAGTACAGAGGCAGAAGTTATACTTTCTTTCCCGATTGTCCAAAAGACCATTGACAGACTCAACCTGAAAGACAACAAAGGAGCATCCCTAAAACCTCGGGATTTGATCAAACAGCTGACCGTGACTGGGATTAAGGAAACTGATATTCTAAAAGTTTCCAACAAGGATACGAACCCTGAAAGAGGCGCACAGGTTGTTAATACGTTGATGGAAGCCTATTTAGAGCACAACGTATCTTACCACAGAGCCCAAGCGGTAGCTGCTCGCAAGTTTATAGAAAAACAGGTGCCAAAAGCTGAATTAGTTGTCCGCGAAGCTGAAGCTGAACTAGCGCAGTTTAAAGAAAAGAACAAAGTTGTTGCCCTGCAAGAGGAAGCGATTAAGGCAGTGGAAGTGATTAGCGAGTTGCAAAAGCAAATTAGCGCAGATCAATCTCAGATTGCCGAAGTCAAAGCCCAGTCTGAAGCGATCCGCAATCAATTGAGTATGAACTCCCAGCAGGCGGTAGCTAGCACTTCCCTCAGCCAGTCTGCAGGTGTACAAGATATCCTCAAAGAAGTCCAGCAGCTAGAGTCGCAACTAGCAGCTAGGCGCACTGTTTTACAAGACACACATCCGGAAATCATTAATTTAGAAAGCAAGTTAGAAGCCTTAAAAGGGATACTACAACAGCGAATAGGAAATGTTGCGGGAACTAAGCAACCAGAACTAAACGGCAACTTGCAGATTGGAGCGCTGCAACAACAACTTACTGCAGAACTTGTCAGATTAGAGTCAAGCCGTCTGGGTTTAACTAGTAAAGCAGCCGCATTATCTAACTTACAAGCTGCCTACAGGCAACGGCTTAACATTCTGCCCAGATTGGAGCAACAACAGCGCCAGTTAGAACGCAAAGTACAAGCAGCCCAATCTACCTATTCACTTCTGCTACAAAAGCTGCAAGAGAGCAGAATAGCCGAAAATCAAAACGTAGGTAACGCCAGCATAATGTCCAAAGCTCAACCTCCTGAAGAGCCTATTTCTTCTCCTGTGATTTCGTATTTGAGTGCAGGCTTTCTGGCTAGCATAGCTTCTTTGGCAACTATATATCTTTTGGAAGCAAGAGATAAATCAATCAAGACAGTTGATGAGGCAAAGGAATTACTGGGATTGACCTTATTGGGGGTCATTCCTTCCTTTAGCAAATCTAAAAAATCTACTCGCGGTAATCAAGAGTCAGATTTATCTACGCATCAACTCATTGTTAGGGATATTCCTCGCTCACCAATTAGTGAGTCTTTCCGGATGCTGCGGGCGAATTTGAAGTTTACGAGTGCCGATAAAGAGTTAAAAGTTATCGTTGTCACCAGCTCCGTACCCAAAGAAGGTAAGTCAACAGTAGCAGCCAATTTAGCTATAGCAATGGCTCAGAGGGAGCGTAAAGTCTTACTGGTAGATGGAGATTTGCACCGTCCAGTTCAGCATCACATCTGGGACTTGCCAAATAGCCCAGGTCTGAGTAATGTGATTGTCGGGCAGGCTGAAATCTGGACAGCGATCGCACAAGTCATGGATAATTTGTATGTCCTCACTTCTGGAGTCGTGCCTCCCAGTCCAGCATCCCTGCTCGACTCGAAACGAATGGCTGGATTGATGCAAAGTTTTGCTGCCAACTATGACTTTGTCATCATTGATGCTCCCTCATTAACGGTTGCCGCTGATGCTGCTACTCTGGGTCAAATGGCTGACGGTGTTTTGTTGGTAGTTCGACCGGGAGTCGTTGATTCCGCTAATGCGGCTTTTGCTAAAGAGCTTTTGGAAAAATCTGGTCAGAATGTCTTGGGACAAGTGGCGAATGCAGTTCTTCCTCAAAATCTCAGTCTGAGCTACTACTACTTCACCGAGGAATATAACACCCAAGAACAAGAAAGTGATATTATAAATCAATCTGCGAAAAGTGTAAAATAAGCTGCAAAAAGTATGAAGCAGCCTTTAGCTTCGTCTCCAGCTCAAGCTCGGCAAACAAAAGAGCAATTTGCTAATCCAAACGCTTACCTAGATTATGAATTAGGTAAGGCAGTGCAAGAGCTACCCCCGCTTTATACAAGATTGGTGGGGGTAACCTTAAGTTTGGCAGTATTTGGGGCGATCGCCTGGGGTGGTTTGAGTAAAGTCGATGAAGTGGCTGTAGCTCCGGGTAAGTTGATTCCCGGTGAGCAAGACGTGCAGCCAGTGCGATCGCCTAGTAGTGGCAAAATTAAATATATCAACGAAACTAGGATCAAAGAAGGTCAGCAGGTACAAAAGGGTGACATCTTAGTAGCACTTGACTCAGAATCGTCCCAAGCTGAGATTGAAAGGCTAAACAACCAAGCTCAATTGATTAAGCAAGACATCCAGACTCGTAGCAAAGCAGCAGCAGAAAGCCAGAAAGCAAGCATTAGGCAGGCAGAAATTGAACTTTCCGGTTTGCGAGTTAATTTGAAAGCTGCTCAACGGGATGTAAATAGGTTGCGTAGTCTCAGCGGTACTGCTATCCCGCGACAAGATTACTTATATGCTCAAGATAAAGTCAGAGACTTAGAAAAAAGTATTGCTGGCAAAGAGCAAAATATCCAGCAACTCAAGCAAAATTATAAAACTGGACCCCTTTCTGAACTTAGCAAGCGCCGCGAAGAATTGCAGACAGTTGAAAGGCAACTAGCTCAAGCTAAAAATCAGCAGCAGAATCAAACTATTACAGCTCCAATTACTGGCAGAGTTTATAACATTAAAGTGAATCCAAGTCAAGGTACAGTGCAACCTGGTGAAGAGTTATTGTCAATTTTACCAGAAGGGAAAGAACCTTTGCTAGAAGTTGATTTGCCAAATCAATATCGAGGATTTGTTGATGAACGAATGAATGCAAAGGTGAAGATAGAAGCTTTTCCTTATCAAGAATATGGTGTGATTGAAGGCACTGTGGTTTACGTTAGTCCCTACGCAGTTGTGAAGGATAAGAATTCGGGCAAGGAGGTTTATCCTACTAGGATTAAACTGCATAAATTCATAATTAAAGCGCGGGGTCAAGATAAGCCGTTAACTCCTGGGATGGAGGCAACTGGGGAAATCGTGATGCGGCAGAAGACGATTTTGAGCTTGTTGATTGAGCCGGTTACGCGGAAGTTTGATGAGGTGTTTTCTGTTAAGTGAATCGTCGAAATAAGAACCCCGACTTCTCTAAGAAGTCGGGGTTCTGAAGAAGAATTGGCGATCGCTTGGACATTCTTCCGCAAAATTGATGGGCTTTGCTGATTGGCGGAATCATCTGATACCAAGCTTTGAGCTTTGAAGTACAAACTCATCATATGTTTCAGCAATGCCCCAGATCGAGCTTGTTAACCAAAAAGTTTATTCCACGCCTTCTTAGCTCCGTCCGCGATCGCTTTCCCTGCTTTCTCTGCTCCTTGCTCTATATCATCGCCGAATTCACTTCCAGCGACACCACCAATTATTCCACCGACTATCATTCCTGGAGGTCCCGCAAAAGACCCAATAGCAGCACCTGCCGCTGCACCACCCCATCCACCAGCAACACTACCCGCTGTTTTCCGGAATTCTTGCCCAAATCCGTCTTTGTGATAAGCATCTTTTAGCCGCCATGCATCAAGTCCAACTGCAACTGGTGCAGCGACTCTACTCGCTCCTCGGAGTACCCCTTGAGCAGCTCTCGATTCGCCAACGGTTCTAGCTGCTTGCAGTGTCCTCTTAGCTACTCTAGGCTCTTTCACTGTTCTAGCAGCTTGCAGTGTCCTCGTTTGAACAGACCTATTACCACCTCTTGTTCTTACAACATAAGTTGCTGAATCTTTATAACCTCCGAGTGATTTAACACGTTCAGTCCAAGTAGAGGGGAGAGGCTGGGCACCACCTTTGGGTTTTATAATGACGTGTTTTTGTGTCTCTCCTGGTAGGGCAGTATTGCCTCCTGGTCCTAAAATGGGAAGTCCGACTTTAGTAATAGCTCGATCAACTTCATGGAAACCCTTATTTTTATTACCAAGAAGTGCTTGTTTGCTAAGGGCGATGCGATCCCGCACTCGCTGTCTAGATGCTTCAGAGGTCTCAGCTGCTAAGGGTGTCCCCTTAACTTCTACTGCAATTCCTCGACCGTTATTTAGTTGAATAAAATTATCCGGACGACGTGATTTAGCGTCTGGAAATTGTAGGGTTTTTCTCGTGTTGCGATCTTTCCAAGTTGTTTGACGGATGTTTCTGACAATGTCTGATCTGGAATCAAAATGCTCATTCCAAACCTTCTCAGTTATTTTACCAATAGCACGTTTAGCATCCAACGAGTTGGTCTGTGGCAAACTTGTGCGTGTTAATCTGTTCGCGATACGAGTTCCTACGGCGATTCCTTTGACAGTTCCGTTGATCAGCGCATTATTCCAGGTGTCAGATGAATCTCTAGACCCAGTGCTTCGAGTTGGGTGACTGGAGCCATTCGTGTACTCACGGCGCATTGTACCCTCAGCACTAAGCAGATTTAAAGATACCTGCGAGGTTCTAGAAACCAATGCAGGTGAAGCGCTAAACTGGGTGCTTTTAGTCGAAGGAGTCGAGCCTGGGGTAAATTCACGGCGCGTTATGCCTTCAGGGCGAAGGATCTGTGTAGGTACACGGGGTGTGCTTGAGCCCAGTGTAACAGGATGAGGTGTTTGCATCGTCATCTTAACCCCAGGAAGATAGACTTGCGTCCCTACTTGGAGATGCTTAGCTTCTTGCCGAGTAAATTGACTACCATCAGCTTTTTGAAGTTCGCGCCAACGAGTACCATCCCCAAGTTTTTTCTGGGCGACTTCCCACAGAGTATCACCCGAACGAAGGCTGACAGCAGGAGCACGGGAAGGTGCTGAAGGCTGCGGTTTGACTAGTGTTGAGGCGGCTGTTGCATGGGGACGTGTTAAAGAAAGAGGATTTGCTGCACGGGGATGTGTTTCAGAAAGGGGACTTTGTGAAACAAGTCCTCCGCCAGATTTCTTAAACCTAATATCTTGAGTATTAACCATAGTTATTCAGTGGAATTTAAATCTTGCTTATCTGGCTTGTTATCAAAGCCAAAGATGAAGTAAACCCCTCTACAGTTTTAACCTCATCTCTTTACATATAAAATGGCTGAAAACAACCATAAAAATCTTGAATTTTGACTTCTATTTGTTTTTAAAAGCCTTTACTGTGTAATTTATTATATTTTACAAAATTTAATAAATTACACGCTAGCCAACTGCCGTTGATACAACGCCCAATACACGCCTCTTTTCTCCAGCAACTCTTCGTGATTGCCTCGTTCCACAATCTCCCCTTTCTCTAATACTAAAATCAAGTCTGCTCGTTTCAAGGCTCCAAATCTATGAGCAATCATAAATACCGTACGCTCCCCCTTTACTTCCTGCAAGTTCTGCAAGACTTTTTGTTCTGTCTCACTATCTAAGCCACTTGTCGCTTCATCTAAGATTAAAATCGGGGCTTGGGAAAGGAATAAACGCGATAGAGCAATGCGTTGTCGTTGTCCGCCAGATAGGGAAGTTCCCCGCTCCCCAATTTTTGTTTCGTAGCCGTGGGGCAGTTTGTTGATAAAATCATGAGCAACCGCTAGTCGTGCTGCTTGTTTTACCTGTTCTGCTGTAATATCTACATCGCCAAAGGTGATGTTTTCGGAAATGGTACCGTCGAAGAGAAAATCTTCTTGGAGGACAACGCTAATTTGTTGCCGCAAAGAGCCAATATCAGCAGTTTTAATATCAAAATCATCAATCAAGATTGAGCCTGATTCTGGTTGGTAAAGTCGTTGCAAAAGTTTAGAAAGGGTACTTTTACCAGAACCGCTTCGCCCCACAATTCCCACAAACATTCCTGGCTGCACAGTGAAAGAAATACCTTTCAAAACAGGTTCTTCTTGATTTTCTTGATAGCGAAAAAATACTTTATCAAAATGTACATTACCCTTTAACTGTGGTAAAACCACACCAGAACCGGGTTCAGCTTCTGGGGCAAAATTGAGGATATCCCCCAGCCGATCCACAGATAGTAACACTTGCTGGAATTCCTGCCAAAGCTGTACTAACCGCAGCAGTGGATCTGTGACTCTAGAAGCTAACATTTGAAAAGCAACTAATGCACCTATTGTCAGCTTTTGTTCGATGACGAGTCCGGCTCCAAACCAGAGAATAATTAAGTAGGAAAAATTAGTTAAAAAGTCGCCGATATTACTGCCAATATTAGAAGTGGTAGAAGCTTTAAAACTCGTGCGAATGTAACGGGCAAACAAACCTTCCCAACGGCGGCGCGATTTGCGTTCAGCTGCATGGGCTTTCACAGCATGAATTCCCGTCACTGTCTCTACTAAAAAAGATTGACTATCAGCACCGCGATCAAAAGTTTCATTTAGCCAACGGCGTAGTATGGGCGTTGCTACTAAAGTTAAGGCAGCAAATAGAGGAATCACAGCCAAAGCTACCCAGGTGAGGGTGATACTGTAAGAAAACATTAATGCCAGATACACCACTGAGAAAATACTGTCCAAGATGACAGTTAAGGCTGTACCTGTCATAAACTGACGAATATTTTCTAATTCCTGCGCTCTGGCAACGGTATCACCTACGCGACGTGATTCAAAATAAGTTAAGGGTAGGCGCATCAGTTGACGAAACAACTGAGAGGATAAACTCAAATCGAGACGGTTAGCAGTGTGGGTAAAGATGAATAGCCGCAAAATGCCCAAAGTTGCCTCAAAAAGAGCAACAATAAGGAGAGCGATCGCCATCACATCCAAAGTGCCACGGTTTCCGTACACCAATGCTCTATCGATGATGAACTGAGTAATAATCGGCGTTGCTAACCCCAACAATTGCAGCGCAAAAGAAAGTAACAGGACTTCTGCTAGCAACTTGCGGTAGCGCCAAATCGCTGGGACAAACCAACTGAGGTTGAATTTCTCCTGCTTTTGGATTGGTTCTACTTGCCAAAGTTGCCCATCCCAATTTTCCTCAAGCATCTTTTGGGGAACGCTTTCGCAAGTTTGACTGAGGTTGGTGGGATTGCCGATAATTAAGCGATTACCCCTCATGCCATACACAACAATCCACCCCTCCTCTTTCCCCCCCTTGCCAAGGGGGGGATGAAGGGGGGGTTGCCAAAGCAGCAAAGCAGGGAAAGATAATGAGCGCAAATCATTCCAAGTCACTTGTAGCTGTCGCAGTTGCAACCCCAACTTTTCACCCGCCTCCATTACATCGTGAGGGTGCTGTCCCCGGAGTTGACGCTGTACCGACTCCAATTGGATAGGATTTTGTAAGTATTGAGCTGCCATTGTTAAGCAAGCAGCCGCAGTGTTGGGACTCAAGATAAATGGATAGCCTGATACTGGTTGAGGGAGACTTGCCTCTATTGGTTGATAGCGCGATCGCTCTTGCTGCCAAAAGCTATTTAATTCTAAAGAAGAAGCTTGCTGCCACAGTGCTGCAGATGCCACAGCTTTAAAATTTCCAGAAAGCTCTAGTAAATCTCCAAACCAATCTCCTGCTTTTAAAGTTGATGACTTAGGGTTTCCCTCTTCTCTAAGACGGACATTTCCCGAAATAATTAAAAATTGGCTTCCGGGTTCATCTGTAGACCAAATTATATTTCCTGTCTGATAATGATAAGTTTGGGCTTGATTTCTTAATTGAATTTGCTGCTCAGGAGTTAGCAAGCAAAAAGGCAACTCTTCCCAGCGTAAGTTCATGATTTATCACTAAAATTTCACCTGAAGGTTGACATTAATATTTTGAATTTTCTCTTCTAACCATTGCTCAAAAAGCTCATCTTCTAGTTCTTGTTTCAACTGTTCTTCTAACGAAGCATCTAGGAATTTTTCAACGCGAACTAAATACCACAGCCCCTCAACTTCCACTGGTCCTATCAACTCTCCAGGATTTGCTAAATTAATAGCAGCCCTAAGGGCATCTGGCAATGTACCTTTACTAATTGCTCCCATCATGCCATTGAAAACCTGGTCATCTGCTATAGAATATTCCTGAACTAGCTGCTCAAATCTAGCACCGTCTTCGATAATTTGACTTTTTAACTCTTCCGCAAGTGCTTGTTCTTCTACGACTAGGCGTGATAGTACTACCCGATCCAAAAATATCTTGCGTTCAATAAAATATTCCTGTATATTTTGCTCACTAACTTGAGCTTTCAGTTTTTCCAACTTAAGACTAGAAGCGATTTGGCTGCGAAAGGTAGGGTAATCTAAACCCTCTTGAGCTAGCCATTCTTGGAAACTTGCAGAGTCAGTAAGTTGATTATTTAATCGAAAATCAATTACGACTTGTTCGATTAAATCAGAATTAATATCAGTATCGTCTAGGGCTTGTAGTTCCTTTTCTAAGACGTGCTGACGCATAATCACCCAAAGAACAGACTCAAGTTTTCCAGCAGACTCAAGGTATCTTAAGGCTTGCTCAAGAGAAATAGGCTGCTCGTCAGCGGTTAAAAATGGGCAGGACTCAAGCATTGATAAAGTTATAAAATCTGAGAGAAATGTTAATAGCGTGGGTTAATATAGGATTCCTATGTGATTTTTGAAATACACGTAAGGTGGGCAATGCCCACTATATCAGAGTTATATCTGGGTTTTGGTGAGCATTGCCCACCCTACAAATAGTTAAATTTTTTCAAACATAAAATCGGATTGCTATATCTTTAACGTTAGCGCTAGTATTAAAACTCGACAACAATTTACTTAACAAAGTATTACTTCAGATAAATCAGCAAGTTCAATCCGGGAATTGTGCGGGAGAGAGTCCACAAAAGTAGGGTGATGTAAAGTATACCTAAAATCCACTGGTACCAGGCAAGTGTCGAGATGATACCAGGAAGGTGCTCGTCTCGTAAGCGAATGTCATTAAAGCCTAATCTCAATAGGTTGTTGAGGCTAAAGTCGTAATAATTGAGCCAGTTCCAGCGGCTGTTCCACAACAGAGGCAAATATCGTTCACGAAACATTTGATACCTGGGTATCACTGGCAAACGTCCAATAAGTAATCGTAACTGGCGCAAAGTCCCATCTTCTGTGAAGTAGGAAACGTCCATCAAGTTGTGATAGCGACCTTGTTGGTAAAGTCGGAATAACAATGCGATCGCTAACGGGAAGATAATAACGAAAAGACACGCTAGTGTTAGCCAAGGCTGTTCTCCTGTCCGAAAAATAGCAAATAAGCCAAACAGTGTTAACAGGCTAAAACTCGTTAGCATCGACGTGGTTTCGTAAGCTGTGGGAATAATTGGTATTGGAAGAAGGCGACGGAAACGATCAACAAACCAAAACAGTAAACCGAAGAAGGCGATCGCAATCAACCCCACACCAATCACCAAGCAAAAATTCGTCCCATAGCCAGAAAGCAGCAGCAGTAAACTCAACGCCAACCAATTCCATGCTTGCACTAACCATCCAAATGGCGAGAGGGGTTCGCTGACAAATAAGTCCGAGCTTAGTTTGGTGTATGTTTCATAATCTATATACGGTAAAGAAAGTAACTCAGTTTTATTGCGAAATAATTGTTGAAGACGGCGACGGGCGATCGCTTCTGCTTGAATTGCCGAAAAACCCAGCTTTACCAAACGTTCTTGAGAAGCACTATTCAAATTCGTACCAACCAGATGACGGCTTAAATCCTGTAGTCGCAGCCGCTGCTTTGTGTACTCCAACTGATTCGCATCGCCAATTTGCTGCAACAGACGGAAATTTTGCCCTAAATTCCGCAAAACGCTTTGATTGCCTTGCAACCCAGACACCACAAGGATTTTACCAATTTGACCTGGATTGCCTAAAATTTTTGCTTGGTTAGAGTTAAAAATTAGACCAGAGACATTCAAATAAGCATCCTTTGCAAAGCCAGCATCGCTAAAATCCGCAGAGTTGACAATGCTAGCGCTTTGCAGATTCACAAGTTGGTTAAACTGTGCTTCCCGAAAGGTTACAGCTTGCTCAAATGTCGCTTCTGTGAGGAAGAAAAACTGATTGAAAATAGCTTTAGTAAACTGTGCTTGCTGGGAAAAATGTACATTAGAAAAATCAGCGTTTCCTTGCCATTGCACGCGACTGAATTTAGCCAAATGCTTAAAATTTGCTTGGGTGAAGTTGGCTGTATCCTCAAAGGTGCTGTCTTGGAAATATGTGCTTTCTTGAAATTGCGTTTGCTTCAAATTAGCTTTATCAAAGAAGATACTGCCCAGAAACTCGCTTTCTTTCTTAAAAGTCGCACTGGCAAAGCTGGTTGCACGGCTAAATCTTGTTTCAGTCCAATTTGCCGATTGAGTAAAAATAGCACCTTGGGCATCCACTGGCTGAAGAAAAAACGTATTGGCAAACTGCACAATACCATTGAAACGAGTTTCTACCAGCGTCAACGAACCACGGAAAACACTAATTTCGGTGGATGTAGTTGACTTTGCTAAAAGCGATTTACAGTCTTTGGAACTAGGTAATGCGACAACCAGTGACTGCAAGCAAACCTCGCGTAAACGTTCCAGTTGTTCTTGTTCAGTTGAGGTGAAAATAGGGGCGATCGCTTGAGCATATAGAGGTGTTCTCAAACCTAAATCGCTGCCAAAAAAATCTCCTTGAATTAGAGAATAACTCAAGTCTAAACCTAAAGGTTTTGAGCCTGCTTTTTGCAGTTCTTTTCGCAAGATTTGATAGAAAGCATCGCGAAAGCTCGCATTTTCTGGTTGTAAATCTATCACCATCTGCCGTAAATCTACTACGACATTGCCTTCACGAAGGATGGGCGTATGCAGTCGCTCTTGTAATAATTCTAGAGTTAAAGGAGTGCGTTCTATTTGTGCAGGTGCGCCCGATGCGGGTAGGGGTTGTGAAAAAAATAAGAGCGCACATAAGATAATCAATAAGCCAGCTTGTTTTAAGCACCCTACCCAAGATGAAAAAACCTCACCCCCCAACCCCCTCTCCGCAAGCAGAGAGGGGGAGGTCTTTTTTCCCCTCGTTGCTTGCGGGGACGGGGAGGTATTTTTTTCCCTCCTCACTTGCGGGGACGGGGAGATATTTTTTCCCCTCCTCACTTGCAAAGAAGGGGAGATATTTTTTCCCCTCCTCACTTGCAAAGAAGGGGAGATATTTTTTCCCCTCGTTGCTTGCACAGAAGGGGAGATATTTTTTCCCCTCCTCGCTTGCGGAGAGCAGCGCCGTGCGGGGGTTCCCCCCGTTGAGGCGACTGCGGAGGAGGGGTAAGGGGTGGGGTCATATTTTACCAAAACAAATTTCCTATCACTTATCTCCCATTAGCAGAACAATTTTACCCGTCACTGACCCAGTTCCAAGCAAATGATGAGCTTTAGCTGCTTCTTCCAGTGGGAATGTCTCGCTAACTTGAATTTTCAACTTCCCTGCATCAATCCATTTAGCACACTGTTCTAAAATTTCTGCGTGGTGTTCTTGCGCTTCCACAATTCCTTGCAACATTGGCAGAAGCATCATTTCCAAGCCGATGCGGAGATTACGCAATCTAGCAGCTTTCCAAATGGTGTTAGCGTCTGGTTCCAATATCGTCACGATGTCGCCATAGACTCGCACTGCTGGGAAAGTTTTATGAAAAGTCTCTCCGCCTACGGTGTCAAAAGCTAAGTCTACACCTTCGCCGCCAGTCCAATCGAGTGCTGCTTGCACAAAGTCTGTTTCTTTATAATAGATGACATGGTCAGCACCCAGTTTTTGGACGAACTCCGCTTTCTCCCGAGTACTGACAGTCGTGCAGACATCAGCACCTTTGAGCTTCGCCAGTTGAATTGCTACATGACCGACACCACCAGCACCTGCATGAATTAAAACTCGTTCCCCAGGTTCCAAACGTCCCCGTTCGTATAAAGCTTCCCACGCAGTGATTAACACTAACGGCGCTGCGGCTGCTTCCGCAAAGGATACAGACGCAGGTTTACGGGCAACAAACCGCTCGTCAACAGTGGTATATTCAGCATAATTGCCTTGGTGTGCGCCCAAGCCACCGTGACAAAAATACACTTCATCACCTACGCGAAATTCCTGTACGGCTGCACCCACCGCCTCAACAACACCTGCACCATCACATCCTAAAATAGCAGGCATTTTGTCGGGGTAGAAAGTGCCACGTTGACGAAGTTTTGTGTCAATCGGGTTAATACCTGCTGCCCGTAAGTGTACCAAAAGTTCAGTTTCTCCCAAAGGAACGCCAGGGTTTTGCACATCCTGCACTTGCAGAACTTCGGGACTACCTGCTGCTGTCATTAAAACTGCTTTCATCGCTTCCTCCTGGTGTGAATTCAGCTTGGTCATTGCATTTGACACTTTACCGCAAAGGAGAGCTGTCCAAAAGGCGATCGCAGTTCCACAACAAGCTGTCGTTAGGAATTTATATGCTGTCGTTAGATCCTAACAAGTTGTCGTTAGATCCTAACAAGTTGTCGTTAGATCACAACAAGTTGTCGTTAGATCACAACAAGTTGTCGTTAGATCACAACAAGTTGTCGTTACGACACGAGGGATTTCCAAGAAATAAATTATCCTCAATTGTGGGGTGGGCATCCTGCCCGCCCTGAATACTGGGACGGGTGGGGACACCCATCCCACAAGAAAATTTGGGATATTTTTTTATTTGGAAGTCCCCGATAATTAGATGTATCTGCTCAGTAACAGTGCCTCATAGTAATCCTGTGTCTGGTTTAGCCTACTGCTGATATGGCGTGACTAGGATAACTTATTCTAACCCCACTTACTTTCCTTTAGTTCTCTTGGGTTTCGGTTTAGTAACCAACCAAGCCATCATACCAAAAACGACGGTAGCCAGAAGACTCCACAGCAAGGATAATACTAGGGGATGAACTGGGTACTTGAAATTTATCTGCTGTGCAAAGGGTTTATCTATGTGTTCGGTGACAACACCGGAAACTATTGCACCACCACCAAAAGCTATACCTAATACTTGGATGGTGCGTTCTAAAGAGTGATCGCGCTTGGCTTGTTCTACCTCTACTATGCCGCGAATTGTCCCTATCATCTGGTCAAAGAGGTTTTGACCGGGGGTAAGATAAGCTAAGTCAGTATTAATTTGTTCGACAAAGGTATCTTCAGCCAGTTCCAGAAAGTTGGACACGAATTCTAAATCATCTGATTTTATGCATATTTTATTTAGCTTGTCAAGGGATAAACGATAGTTCTTGCTATTAGTTTGAATCGTAGTTTTGTGCAGTTCTAAATCTCTTAAATAATCAACATAATTAAAAGAAATTTCTGGTATTTCCTGAAGCCATTGATTGAATTTATCAAATTTTAAATCGATGGGGTTATTTTTTTGTTCTTTAAACTCTTGCTTACATTGTTCTAACTCAGAATAGGCTTCTCTAGCTTGTTCATGACACCATATAGCTTCAGAACGAGCATAGATAATTTTACTGCGGCAAAGGAGAAGGTCAATGAAAGGATAATAATATTTTCCGTCTGTTTCTAATTTTGTAGTTTCGGAATGGGTATTTAACCAAATTAATAAATGACACTGTTCTTCAGGAGAGTCGGCATCATTGTTATATTCAAATATAGGACTACCTAATAATTGCCCTTGATGCTGACAATAAATTTTGAGTTTCCGGACAGTTTCTTCTGATAGTAATGCTACAACACAAGCATCAGCGAAGGCTTGCTCGTTATCTATTTGTCCTACAGGTTTAGCAAAAAATACTAGGGTTTGTCCTAGAGAAGCGTTGATATTTTCAGGAAGCAAGCAATCATCTGGATTTAGTCCTCTTAAATCAGTGAGTTGTACCTCTGGGTGGGGATAACGTAGGGTTAAATCAAGGGGGTAGGTATCGTGAATTTCTAGGGGATTAGCTTCGCCGCTTAAGTGTAGATTCTTGTTATGTTTAATGGCGGTGAAAGTTAAAATACGTTCGGGAAGTATTTCCCCAGTGATACTAGTTTTTTTATTATTTTCTTTTTCAATCAGTGCAGGTAAAGTTTCTAGTTTAGGAACACCAAGTTGTTTACCAAGATCCTGGCATTTTAGCCATAAATGGTTGGCATTTTTTACAGGCTGTTTGGGTTTTAGTGCCAGGCTATGCTTCAGATGAAAGGCATAGAGAGTTAGCTTGGGATAAGCTACCTTTACTGTTGAAAAATAATCCATTTTAGAATGATGAGAAATGTCGCGGTGTCCAGATCCCCGACTTCTATAAGAAGTCGGGGATCTAAATTTTCACATAATATCAATTATTACGAGTCGGTTTTTCTACCTCCTTAGCAGATGACGAACTTTGTTGAATAGAATTAAGTATATGCTTTTTATCAAGTTCGTATTTGGGAATATTTGTATTTGCTCGCTTCTCCCCTGGCGCTCTTTCTGTTAATTCTTCAATTTCTGCTAAAGCCTCATCGACTTCAGGATGTTCT
Organism: Scytonema sp. PCC 10023; assembly: GCF_963920835.1. Taxonomy (NCBI): domain Bacteria; kingdom Bacillati; phylum Cyanobacteriota; class Cyanophyceae; order Nostocales; family Scytonemataceae; genus Scytonema; species Scytonema sp. PCC 10023. The sequence goes on along the minus strand of NZ_CAWUDP010000040.1, from coordinate 51,369 downwards.
GAACACCAATCTGAGATAGTATTGGAGAGAGATTCGATTTCATCAGGTTGTGTCTCAATCAATTGAATTAATTCATCCCTATCTTCTTTTGAAAACAATGAGGGTTGAGTTGTCAATACATGGATAAAAATGTTAACACTACTTTCATAATCAGACATGACTATTCTCCTATTTGCCAACAGCAGTAAATGCAGCCCAATGATAAGGAGAGTCGAAAGGTTTCTCTCCAGTCATCTTATTAATTTGACGACGTGTTATTCCTTTCTTGGTGTTATTTAAAGGCAATTGAATCATCCATTCCTGTAACTCTTCTTTAGTAGCATCCCGCAACCACCGCTGCGCTTGATTCATTGCAAGTGGTACTGACATATCTGTAGCAGACTTCAAAATTTGAATGAACTTAATCACCAAAAAGGATGTTGATAAATCGTTTACAGTCCATAAACTACTTACAACACTGCTACTACCTGCATAGAGAAACCCACTGGGTAAACCGATATATTCATCGCTGGTGTTCTGGAAGTCAATTAAGCCTGTTTCGCAGGCTGAAAGAACCACGAGACGAGATTGACTAAAGTCGAAAATTAGCTCATTTCGCTCATTTCGCTCAAACAAATTACCCAACGTCAGGCATTTACTTAAATCTATAGCTTTGTCATCGGATACAATTAGATATATTTCGGGGTTAGCATTAGCGGGAATCGGAGAAACATAGGCATCTGCTAGCACTAAACAAGAATTTTGGGGAGAATTTAAGTTGAATAAACCGTGACAAGAAAAGTGGAGATAATTCGCTTCTTTTAATTGTAATGCTGCTTGGGATAAGGCAGCTTTTGTGGCTTGTTTTTTGGGTAATACTTGATGTTCGGGAAAGTAAGATAATATGCTTTCTACTTCCAAGTCAGTAAAAGAGAGGTCTTCTGTGGGGTTTTGAATTGCAAACAGGGATTGAAAATCAGGGCGTTGTCGCTTTTGCACTTGTTGCAGTAATTGACAACTGGGTGCATAACCCACACCACGAGGGAATAAATCCAGAAGACAAGCTGAATTTTCAGGATTTTGACTGACTGGGAGTGCATGAAGGGGAAACAAATGCAGGAACCAATGGGGAATTAGGATAAGTTGATCGCAGTGCTTTGGTATCTGAGTTAATATTTCATCAATGTGCAGAATCAAAGCTAATTTTTTGAGTTCTTCCCCTAAGCTATTGAGCCACTGGTCTTTTTGATTGTAGTAGTTGTGCAAATATTGAATTCCCCAATTTCCCAAAGCTTTTCGATCTTCTGGTTGGGATTGCCAAACAGTGACTTCTCCTGTATGTTTGACAATAAACGCCAGAATTTTATCGTTGAGAATATACCACTCGATAATGGCTGTACGCTCATCCAAAGTAGTCTGGAATGAGTCAAATTTGAAACCATAACCAACGGGTAAGTAGTGGTCTTGCAATTCATTACGCTGCTGTCGCAATTCTTGGAGATGTTGTGCAAGGACTTTTGGATTTTCAGCTTTGCCATTTTGGATTTTAGCTTGTCCTGTGGCTATTTCATCCCTGTATGTTTCTAATTGAGTGACTACTTCTGGAGGAAAGATAGTTTTCCGGTCACTTTCAAGAATCCGTTCAACTAAATTGCGTGTTTTGCTACGTTCAACATATTCAATTGCTTGGATTCTATTACCTAATTCCAGGCAAACTTCCACCATGCTGCTATAAACTAGGTTAAACTCTTCCGCTTGCTTGCGTTTGCTTTCGTCCTCAGAAACTATTTCTGACCGCAAAGATTCTACTGTGGCAATGGCAGATTTAAAGGTATTGTAAGCTAAGGTAAACGCCTTTGTGTTTTGGTAAGTCATCCCCAGATACGACAAACATCCTGCATGCTTTTGGGGAAAAGCGTCAAAAGTATAAACTAAAAGAGCATTTTGGGAACAAGCGATCGCCAATTCTAAATTCTCTGCCCGTTCCCCTAGTATTCTGTTACTGTAAGCAAGACCGAGATTAATTTGCGTTTTTGCCCAATGTTCGGGAAATGCATCTAAGGTTTTTACTTCCAGTGCTTGTTGGTAACAACCGATCGCGCGCTCTAAATTCTCTGCCCGCTCTCCTAGTATTCTGTCACGGTAAGCATTTCCGAGATTAATTTGCGTTTTTGCCCAATCTTGGGGAAAGGCTTGGCGGGTGAAGACAGTCAAAGCAGCAGAAAAAGCAGCGATCGCCTGTTCGATAATTTCTGCCTTCTCTTCTTTGATTCGAGAAAAAGCAGTGATCGCCTGTTCGGTAATTTCTGCCTTCTCTCCTGTGATTGGAGAAAAAGTAGCGATCGCCTGTTCGATATTCTCTGCCCGCTCCCTTAGTATTCTGTGTATTGTGTGATTGCAAGCAAGACCGAGATTATTTTGCGTACTTGCCCATAGTTCGGGAAAGGCTTCGCGGGTGTAGACACTCAAAGCAGCAGAAAAAGCGGCGATCGCCTGTTCGATATTTTTTACTTCCTCTCCTAGTATTCTGTTATGGTAAGCAAGACCGAGATTATTTTGCGTACTTGCCCATAGTTCGGGAAAGGCTTGGCGGGTGAAGACAGTCAAAGCAGCAGAATAAGCAGCGATCGCCTGTTCGATATTTTCTGCGCTCTCTCCCAGAATTCTCTCACAATAGGCAGAACCGAGACCATTTTGCGTCATTCCCCATTGTTGGGGAGAGGTTTCGTGCGTGTAGACTCTCAAAGCATTAGAATAAGCAGTGATCGCCTGTTCGATATTTTCTACTTTCTCTCCTTTGATTCTGTTAACGTAGGCATTTGCGAGATTAACTTGCGTCATTGCGTAATCTCGGGGAGAGGTTTCGTGAGTGTAGACACTCAAAGCAGCAGAATAAGCAGCGAGCGCCTGTTCGATATTTTCTGCCTTCTCTCCTTTGATTCTGATAACGTAAGCATTTCCAAGATTATTTTGCGTCGTTGCCCATTCTTGGGGAGGGGTTTCGTGGGTGTAGACACTCAAAGCATTAGAATAAGCGTTGATCGCCTCTTCGATATTCTCTGCCCTCTCTCCTGTGATTCTGTCAAAGTAGGCAACACCAAGATTAATTTGCGTAGCTGCCCATTGTTGGGGAAAGGCTTCGCGGGTGTAGATGGTGAAAGCAGCAGAAAAAGCAGTGATCGCCTGTTCGATATTTTCTGCCTTCTTTCCCTGAATTCTATTACTGTAGGCAGCACCGAGATTATTTTGCGTCATTGCCCATTGTTGGGGAAAGGCTTGCTCGGTGTTGACACTCAAAGCAGCAGACAAAGCATCGATCGCCTGTTCGATATTTTCTGCCTTCTCTCCTAGTATTCTCTCTGAATAGGCAACACCAAGATTATTTTGCGTCATTGCCCATTCTTGGGGAAAGGTGTCGCGGGTTATGACACTCAGCACGATTTCATAGCCAGTGATGGCAATTTCCATATTGCTGGCTTTGTTACCCAAGGGGAATTGCCTTATTAGATTGCTAAAATTGACAATGTGTACAGCGATGGATTTCGCCACATTTGCTTCCACTTCCCTCAGTCTATTTGTCCCCCAACGGCGCAATATTTCTACTAACACCCCGTCGAGTTTGTCTGTATTGTTTGCCAGCAACGGGTAAACTACGTTGACATCACTCCCACTTTCTGCTGTTGCTTTTAGTACCTGTTGTAAAAATTTAAGATATGCATCTAAGTTCTCTGTATCCCCTTGTGTTTGAGGTGATTGGGGTATTGTCAGAGCTTGTGCTATTTGGGTACTCAAATTTCTCAACCGATTTGCCCAATGTGCCGCTTTTTCACTTCCTCTTTGCGAAAAAACCTTTACTACAGTTTTCATCGCTTGCAACAAGTCAACATCGAGTAAATCGTAATTTGCTGCCAAAATCTCTGGCTCTTCACTATTGGGGCAACTCAACAGGCGTTGAATGAGGTTGAAATAGGCTTGCTGACGCTGTTCGTTCATGGGTAAGGGCGTGAGAGTCGCACATATTTTCCTATCAGAGAAATTCAACACCAGCGCCCTAGATTCCGGAAACGGATAGATTTTCATAACAGGTGATGTGTTCCCGACGACAAGCTATCATCGCCCTACATCTCCATTCAACAAAAAAACTAGCCACTGAAGTTTTTAAGATTATCCCTTAATTGTTGATGAATGCGTTGGCTAGCAAACACCGCAGGCATCGCCTTCTCAAGAGCACAGACGCTGTGCGTTGGTACAAGCCTCCTTTAGGACTTACGGCACTTGCCCCTTTGCGATCGCCTGTTTTCTCCCGATTTTTCTTACTACATTGTTCGTCTGCAAAGATACATTTAAAAGCATATTACGCTAAAATTCTATAAAGTATAACTCACAATTACTGCACTTTTCGCAAACACTCATGCCTGCCAAAGATGTTTATCATAATGTTGTGATAACAGCCCTAGAAAAAGATGGTTGGCTAATTACTGATGACCCATTTAAATTAAAATGTGGGACAAAAGATTTATATATAGACTTGGGTGCAGAAAAACTTATAGCTGCAGAAAAAGGTCAGCAAAAAATAGCAGTTGAAATCAAGAGTTTTCTTAATCCCTCTCCCGTTACAGATTTAGAAAATGCATTAGGACAGTTTATTCTTTATTACGATATTTTAGAAGAACAAGGAAGCGACCGGATTTTATATCTTGCTATCCCCCGCCGAACTTACACTGAAATTTTTACCGAAACCATCGGCAAAATTTTATTAAAAAAGAACCGCTTACGTTTACTTGTATTTGACCCAAAGCAAGAGGTAATTGTGCAATGGATACCTTAGAAAAATATCAAAAAATCATCGAAGATATTCTGACTGATTATATAAAAATACCCTATGCAAATCGTCAATTAGAAATAAAGCTTATCATTGATCGCACAGCTACTAATTACATAGTAATGACTTTGGGATGGCAGGGAGAAGAAAGAGTTCATGGTTGTATTATCCATATTGAAATTATTAATGGAAAAATTTGGATTCAGCGCGATGGGACTGAATATGGCATTGCCAATGAACTTGTAGCCGCAGGAATTCCCAAAGATAAAATTGTTTTAGCTTTCCATCCAGAGGATGTTAGACAATACACTGATTTTGCGGTTGCTTGATTTCCAAAAGATGCGTTGGCGTAGCCCGCCGCAGGCATCGCTTGCACATTTTTGGGCGTTACTGCCAAAGTAACCCTAAGTTAAAATACGAATTAAAGCGAATATTGTGTATTATCTACCTTTAACCAGCCTAATTTTTAGTATAGTACACTCCTATGGCGAAAGATAGATTTCATGCGGATTGTCAGAAATGCTTTAGAAAAAGACGGCTGGAAGATTACGGCTGACCCTTATGAAATCAATGTGGATGATATAGATTTTGAGATTGATTTAGCAGCAGAGCAACTTTTAGGAGCAGAGAAAGAGGGACAAAAAATAGCGGTGGAAATTGAAGAAGAAGTCAGAAGACAGAATTCAGAATTCAGAATCAATTGGATGGGGATTCAAACCCCAACGAAAGTGAACACCGTGTTAACTGTCGTTATTTAAACCCCTTTACTCATCCGCCAGTCGTACAGGAGCCATTCTGACTCCTGACGACTGACACAGCTAGTTCTTTTGTTAAAAGTTTTATTAGTCCATCAAATGTTTCAGAATTTCATACAGCCTTGGGACAGTTTTTAAACTATCGGGATGCATTAGATAAAATTGAACCAGAACGCCAAGTTTATTTAGCTGTTCGCGTCCCAATTTATGAAACTTTTTTTCAACGAAAATTTATTACATCGGCAGTTGCAAAATATCAATTACGATTGATAATTTACGATGTACAAGAGGAGGTGATTCGTCAATGGCTGTAGAAAAATATCGGCAATATATTCAATATCTTCTTTGCGAGCGGCAAAAGCGAGCTTCAATGCAACGAAATGCCGAAGAGTATGAGGTGCAAACAATTTTTGACGAACAGCAAGACCACTATCAATTACTTTATGTTGGTTGGCGGGGGAATAAACGCGATTTTGGCTGTATTTTACATCTCGATATTAAAGATGGAAAAATATGGATTCAACATGATGGTACGGAAGAAGGAATTGCCAATCGATTGGTTGAAATGGGAGTACCCAAGCAAGATATTATTTTGGCGTTTCACGAACCCTATGTGCGTCAGTTTACTGGGTTTGGAACTTGAGAAATATTTATGCCATAGCGATCGCTTCGCTTGCCTTACGCGCAAAGCCCTCAGCATGAACGTGAGTCCCTGAGTCCTTACGGACACGCTGAGCGCTTTGCGCACGCTCCGCGAACGCGAACGGGACACGCTGCGCGAACGGCAGATCGCATCTATGACAATGAGTTTTGAAGATGTACAAATTTAGCAGAGTGCGCTCTTAGTATTGCCAAATCATAACTTAATTAGTCAGGTAAAAACTCTTCATCTAAACATTCATCGGCAGTAAACGGAGAGTCTACCCCAAAAGTATCAAGCGATAAACCAGTTTCATCACTGGCTTGCTTTCTTGCATCTTCATAACACTGTGGCAGAACTTCCTGGAAATATGGTTTTAAACTAGGACTATCCTGAAAAGTTCTTCTCAACCTGCGGCGATGTTCTCTAATAGTTCCTTTCCAACTTAAGGAGCGTTTTTCTGGCTGGTATTTATATTTTAGTAGATGCATTAATAGAACAACTAAATTGCTCGGAAGCGCGTGTTTTTCACTTCTCCCCATGCATTCAATCTCTTCAATAAGATTTTCTAAATCAACCTCAGAAAATCTACCTTCTTTTAATTGTTTAGCTGTTGTCTCTATCCACAGATAAAAATCTTGCTCGTAAAGATGAGAGTTTGTAAATATTGTTGGTTGAGGCGCTGTCATCTGATTTTTCAACCTCCCAAAATCCAACTATTAAGCTTGATTTAATTCCGCTCTTGCTATGCCCGTGATATATCTAAATAGATTGCTTTTGGGCTTATCCCAAGTGGAAGTTCAGACTTGGCAACTATAGGACTCGTATCTGATTTTTGAACGACACGTAAGGTGGGCAGTGCTTAGCAAAACCCGGATGTAGTGGGCAAAATACGGTAAGCACTGCCCACCCTACAATACTTAAGATTTTTCATAAATCCTGCGCGGATTGCTATAGCAGGGTAAATATATGATAACAAAATCTCTATAGGATTCCTATTTGATTTTTGAAAAAATCTATGTAGATAAAGCACCTTGTCACCGGATTGAGTGGCAATTTCAGGTGACAGGAGGATGCGATGGGCAAAGCCCCGCCAAGGGCATCGCTACATAATTACGAATTACGAATTGGTATTAACAGGACTTACGCATTTTAACGAAAAACTGTCATTCTGAGTGTAGCGCTAGCGAAACGAAGAACTCCCTTGATACTGAGTGCCAAGGGCACACGCTGCGCGTTGGCGGAGCCTGCGCTTTGCGCTTACGCTACACTCCGTTTCGCTCAGTATGACATTCTCGACTTTGCGTAAGTCCTGATTAAGTCTTGTTGCTCTAACGCCACATTGAAAATCAGTGTCAAATTCCCATTTGGGATAAGTCGGCGTAAAACTTGTAGATGAGCTTCTGCATCACTGCGGCGACGAAAACGAGCTACAACTTGGTTCTGCATATTAGGTTGAAGTCGGACTAGACACCAAGGATTGAGTTTGTCAAGATAAGTCATCGAATTCTCCTGGTAAAATCTATAATTTCCAAGACAAAAGCCAGCCTACTGTGACGGTGGCTGGCAAGAAATATCATTTTGATATTGAAATTAGGTTCAATTGCTACTCACTCTTGTCTGGAAAGCAAAGCTTCTGCAACAGTTCTTCGGGGATATCCTCAAAGTGTTCGAGTAAAAAGTTCATCAGCGCTAGGTGGCGTAAATCCGTGGACATGGGACGGCGGTAGTTCTTGCCTCTAGCAAACCAGCGCCGAACGGTGGAAACGGAACGAGAGCAAATCTGAGCAATTTCTTCGTAGTTCACCTGCCACTTGGAGTAAAACTGCTTGGGTGTCATTCCCAATTGACAGTAACTGTAGAGTTGAATCAAATCTTGCTCTCGCTGCTTGAGTGGATGAGGATTCATAAGTTTGTCTCCTCGCTGATTGGTTCTAAATCCTCTTCCCAAGCAATATCCGCAGATGTCCAAGCGGTGCTGGGGCTATCTTTGCTCAACCAAATCAGGTAACACCATGTCCAGTCGCAATGATGGGAAGCAAAGCTATAGAATCGACCTATGACAATACCCCAGTCAGTATCGCTTTCAGCAGTCAGCCAACGCAAGCGATTGCGCGGAGCGCAGTGCCGGAGGCAATCGCCATATAAAAATCTGGGTGTCTTCGCTACATCAGGAAAATTGGCTGGAAGCTCAATAGATGCGTCTGGGCATTTTAGGTTAACCCTGAGCGAAGCCGAAGGGTTAATCAAGCCTGGGACTATATCTTGGTTACTGTGCTGGATGAGATTCAGATAATCGGCAATCAACTTACCATTGATGCTGTGAGTTAACTGACAAATCAGAATCGCAGCTAGAGTTTCTATTTCTTGCTGCTGGGGTTGTATCCAGGCAGTATTAAAGTCAGCATCAAAGTAGTTGTTGAGCTTTGCGAGTAATTTTGTAATGTTGAAGTCATCTAAAGCTTGTTGATAAGCTCTGTGTTCATCTGTTTTTGAACTACGAGGCTTTAACATGGAATATGTCTCCTGTGATATGGGGGCCAAAAGCCAGTGCGTCAGCCCTGAGAAAGTTGTGCGCTGGCTTTTGACTTATAAGTAATTATACATATTTTTTATGTTATTTAGTGTGTTTTTATGTTATTTAATGTGTTTAATATAAAAACACACAACAGAGCTTATGATGGTGATATGGGAAAAGTAACTGTAACTCTTTACATGGAAGAAGAAGACAAAGAAGCCCTGCAACTGTTGGCTGATGCAGAGGAGCGTTCTTTGTCTCAAATGGCAGTGTTAATTGTCAAACGAGCGATTAAAAAGGCACAGGATGAAGGAAAAATTCCGCCGACTCAGGGAAAAGGGAAGTGAGGCGATCGCCTTTTCTTTACCGACAGCAATTTGTCTTATATGACAAATAATGTGTCACTGTACAACAAAAATAAAAGCCGTGAAACTTTTTGTTTCACAGCTATTGATGTGGTGTGAGGAGCTTAACTTAATATCATCATAATGGTAGCTGACCAGTATAAACACGCTCGTAACAATTTTGGTAACAAAAATTTTTTCGGCGTATCCACGCGCTTCCTCTCGTATAGGAGACTAGCGCCTTTGCGTAAGTTCGCTAAACTTGGTAGTGTCTATTGACATTCGATGAAAAAATAAAAAACCGTGGAAACTCAATTGAGTCCACGGTTATAGGTGTGGTGTGAGGAGACTTAACTTTGATTCATCATAAACCTATACAAGCGTTAGTAAAGCGCCGGTAACAGTTTTGGTAACGACATTATTGTGAACCAGCACAAGTAAGTTGCTGAACGCCTTGCCCAGGAAATCATACAAGAACTTCACACCAAAGCGCCACCACAACTGGAACCACGACCAGCGGTACAACCATAACAGTAAGCTGCTGTTTGTACCTCACCTATCAAGTCCAAACAATCAGCTTGCAGCAATTTGGCAACAGTGATGTTTTCCCCGTCGCGAGTTTTCGCAGGTAAATTCATCATTTGATTGAAGTCGCAGTCATACACATTACCCAGATAATCAATTGAAATCTCATCCCGACACATCAAATGTTCAACCGTTCCCGTATTGAAATGAGACTCTAAAAACTGCAAATAAGGAGCATATAATTTCTTCCTTTCTAAATACAGTTTTGTCCTTCCAACTGGTATGTTGGTGATGGTGAAGAGGTTGTTAAAAGTAATATCAAAGCTTTCTTTCAAGTACTTTTTGTAATCTCTTTCCAGCTTGATTTGATCTGGCGTTTGGGAAAAATTTTCACTTGTTGGTAATTGTGGATTATAGACTAAATCCACGATTAAATCTGGCTCTTTGCCATAACCTAGTTGATTGAGCAATTGCAGCGCTTTGATGGAACCATCATACACGCCTGTACCACGCATTTTATCCACATTATCTTCTAAATAACACGGTAGAGAAGCAACAACCCGAACTTTGTGTTTAGCGAAGTATTCTGGTAAGTCGCCAAATCCCTCTTCAAAAAAGATAGTCAAATTAGACCGCACAATCACCTGTTTATCATTTGCTCTTGCTGCTTCTACCAGTGGCTTGAAACCATAATTCATTTCAGGTGCGCCGCCAGTCAAATCAACAATCTTAATTTCTGGGAATCTCTGAATTATCTCAATCAATTGTTGGCAAATTTCTGGAGAAAGTTCTTCTGTGCGTTTTGGTCCCGCTTCCACATGGCAATGGGTACACGCAAGGTTACAGCGCTTACCTAAATTAATTTGTAAAACAGTGATTCCTTTTTTTATTAAAGGAGACGCAAGTTTTTGTTGGAAAGGTGTGATCGCTGTTTGAATCATTGTCTGGCTTGTGAAAATGCAAATTATAAGGTGTGTTTAGTACACATTCCAGGAGGCGAAGCCTCCAAACCCTCGTTACCAGGTTCAACCTGTTAACGAGATATTAGAGCCTCTGGCTCTTGTTGGGTGCAACATCTGATTTAACGCAATACCGTTCAGATAAGACCACAACCGTTATCAGGAACAGAATGTAGAGACGCGCCATGGCGCGTCTCTACACACGTGATTTTTTACACATCAACCTTAACTGAACCGTATTGTGATTTAACGCAGTGTAACGCACCCTACAAGGTTAACAACAACCGCTGCCGTTGTAGTGCCAGGTTGAATCAGTGATCATGATTTTATCTGGCATGAAATCTGCAAGTTTTGCAGCAGTTTTATCACACACGGATGCTGGAATACCACGGGGAAGAACATGACCTGCTTCATCATCAAAAAATGGTTCTGAACCTGCGTAAATTGCTGTTTTTCCTGTGAACACACAAGCACCATCTTCAGGAATTGGAACTTTGAAAGCCACAGAATCTAGACTTTCTAAAAGTAAGTTTTCTTGTAGGTTATAAGTCTGGGAATCGAGCAAACGGTAAGGACGGCGATCGCGAATTTCTACTTGACCAAACCCTGCACTTATGATACGCTCAATGTATTCTTCATAAGTGAGTGCGCCTGATAAACACATCGCTCGCAGCTGCTCATCTTTTCGCAGATGTTCTGGAATGGGACGAGTGGCAATTGGATCACTCATCTGCAATCTTCCCCCTGGTTTTAACACCCGATAAGCTTCTTGCAAAGCACGAGTTAAATCTTCTGGTTCAAAGATATTGAAAAGGCAATTTTGCGCCACGATATCAACAGAATCATCAGCAACAGGTAAGTTAAAAGCATCGCCTTCCCGAATTTCTACAAAGCTGGTATCAAACCAGGGGTTTTCTTTGGCAGCAATTTCCAGGTTACGTGCAGCGGCTTGACGCATTTCAAGCACTGGATCAACAGCAATAACAGCACCAGGGCGGCGAGAAAAATAGGCAAATTGCAAAGCTTCTAATCCACCACCAACTCCAACGTACAGCACTGTAGGTTGATTTCCAAGTTCGGTGGGGTGAACGGTGGTACCGCAACCATAATTCATTTCCTGCATCTTACACGGAATGTTCAACCCTGGTAATTGCAGGGGTGTGCTTTGCACACAACAAAGTCCTACTTGGGGTGTTTGGGCGACTTCACTGTAAAACTGCGCCGCTGTTTCGAGATAACTCATCGCACTCCTGAAGTTGTCTACGGTTTTTAAGTGTAGCGGTAACTAAATGAGTGATTGAATACCAGATGGGTGATTTAACGATTCGCCTCTAGTTTGAGGTGTAAGTAGCGAATGTGAAGTACCTACACGCTCCCTTCGGTGAGCGTGTAGGCTTCCGGTCTCACTTGCCGTTGCCTCCGCAGTGTTGCCACAACTTGGTCTTACACAGCATCTCTCGTCAAAACGACGTTTACGCTTGTCAAAGCCTAGACCCCGGCAGCCGCCCGCCAACCGAGCGGCAGATATTAATTTTTCTTCTCTTCGAGACGCTTCGCGAACGCACAACGCCACTTGGACTTGAGCGCGATAGCGTGAGCGCTGATGGCGTTGCTTCCCCTGGTCTACCGAGCTTTCTGTGGTAAGCGTATTACCGCTACTTATTCCCAACCTGTCTGTTTGCTGGCGGGCGGGTCAACGACCATCTATATAATACCAGAAATTGACAATCAGGGCGCTGTCCCCACTCCCGAATCAACCTGTGGTTGATATTAATCGGGGGACGCACGCCGATTGTCCCGCAATTCATCCCACACTGCCCTATGCCTATGTCCTGAGCCCTGAGTCCTTACGGACACGCTGCGCGTTGGCGGAGCCTGCGCTTTGCGCTTACGGGCACGGCTTGAGGCCGAACGGACACGCACTCGCGAACGGCACGCGCAAGGGATGGGTCAGATGTAGGGGTGGGGTTCTGACTATACTACAACCAACACAGAACCGCTATACTCCAGTCAATCAAATTCTTTGGCGGTTAACTCGATTAAGCGCGTCCCACGATACCCTTCGCGCGTGCGATGATTTAAACTCAAGTCTTCAAATCGCAAAATATCCGTGTCGGCTTCTTGGGTTCTTCGCAAGTGTGCGCGGACTCAGGCTAACAATTCTTCGATGCTCAAGCGTTTCACGATATCTAGCGGTTCTCATCCGGATGAAGTACCACCCAGAGGGCGTCTACATCTGCTACAGCCTGCGGTTCTTTAATTCTTTGATGTTCACAATTAGGGTAAACCAATGTCTTGAGAGATTTTACCCAAGCTAACCCAGCCCTTTTACTCTACAAAATCTTCTGGAACTGGGTTAGAACTTGCCCTTGTGAAACGGATTGCGGAAGTTCATGGTGGAAAGCTTTTGATAAAATCAAATCTTATGGAAGGTACTACGCTGAGCGTGCCATTACCTATAATTGCTGCCTATGATTGCAGTATGATATCACTACTACACTTAACTACTAGCAATAAGCTGTGACGTCTTCACCGCATTCGTCAGCAAGATAACACAAAGCTCTGAAACGCAGACTCACCACTTCTTCATACAAAGGATTTAACTTACACATAGGTGGAATGTGAAATAGCTTGCGACCAAACATTGTAATATCACGCTCGAAAGGACACTGTGCGGGGATCAGCTTGCACAAGGAATGAGCTAATTTAGCGTTATGAATTTCAATCGAGTCCAACCATTGACGAATCGGGTGGAGTAGGTCGTTTTGTGTCCGGATTTGAGTAAAGCTAGTCATAATTACTTACCTCTTCATGTAAAATTTCAAATTTGGCTTTTGTTTGTTAGGCTTGAACCTGTTTCTATCTATTTATTAGGGTCGGTTTGACTATCTTATGCAGTTGTGTCTGGTTTTTTGTTCTCTTTTTTGGGAACACTTTTAACTACAAACACCAGTCCCGGTGTTCCGGATCATTCTCCAGATATTTTTGCTGTATGTAAATTTTCTGTACTCAAAAGGTGCAAGCAGGCTTGAGGGCTTGCATTCATGAGCTGTAGCAGCGATTTTACAAAATCGCCCCTATGCCTTTGGCTTCCTCTTGTGGGGATTATAGCGGTTCGGGGGTTGGAGGCAATACATCAGGAAATACTCTCTTCCTGTCGAAGATTACCTAATTAAAAAACCGCAGTGAACCAGCGCTGCGGGAGGGTTTCCCGACAGCAGGCGACTGGTGAACCCGTAGGGAGGCGCAGAGGACACAGAGGAAGAGTTAGAGAGATTTAGGTAATTTCAGTGCTAATTGCTACATTTGTAAAACCAATGGCTGTCGAAAAATTTTTCGACTCAAAGATTTCTGGCTAAGAGCAGTAATTCCACCAAAGTAGTAGGACATTCAAAATTTAACATGGCAAACTAAGGGGGAGAAAGCATTTTGAGGACTGTAACCATGTGATTTAAATGCATTAGTGACAGGTTAAATTTTTGATTTCCATTTTTCGCTGAAAAACCGCAAATTTCAGAGCTTTCTTGAAAAAAGAAGCTGGATATACCAATTTCCTTTATGTTCTTAAGATATTAGATACCCTATTTCTGACCTTAGCGAGAGTGAAACGGCTGCTCTGGCAAAACTATATAATTTTCTTATGAAGAATAGAAAAATTCACATTCTTCTAGTGGAAGACAATTCTTGTGATGCTCGCCTGCTACGCCAGATATTCCCTCACAATGGTCATGAAGAATGGCAGATCGCACATGTGGAGCGGCTAAATGAGGCAATTGTTGCCTGTAAATCAGAACTTAGCCTCTCCTTAAAGAATTCTACCTCACAAAGTATACATCAACGCAGATTTGATGTTGTCTTGTTAGACCTTAGCCTGCCAGATTCTACTGGATTGGACACGGTAAAAGAATTCCAAAAAGCAGTAACCGATATTCCTGTTGTGGCACTGTCAGAGCTTGATGATGAAGAACTAGCATTGCAAGCACTAGCACAAGGAGCGCAAGATTACATCGTCAAAGACCAAATAACAACTCAAATGTTAGTGCGTGCCATTCGCTATGCTATTCAACGAGGACAAATTTTTAATCAATTACGGGCGAACGAGCAACGCATTCGTGAAGCGCTAGCGAAGGAACAAGAACTCAATGAATTAAAGTCGAACTTTGTGGCAATGGTTTCCCATGAGTTCCGCGCCCCTATGACTATCATTCGCACATCTGCCCAGCTACTCGAAAACTATAACCCTGAACTGACCGAAGAGCGTAGAGCCAAATACTTTAAGCGAATTCAAAGTTCTATTAACCAAATGGTTCAACTTTTAGATGAGGTTTTGTTTCTGAGTAAAACTGAAGTTGATAGAGTTGAATACCAACCTGTCCCCTTAGATCTGAAAAATTTCTGTGAGGAACTTACAGAAATTTTTCAACTCAATACAGACGGTAAACGCGATATTATCTTTAATCACCAGGGAGAATGCACATTAGCCCAAATGGATGAAAACTTGTTAAGTTGCATTTTTACCAATTTACTTTCTAATGCAATCAAATACTCATTTCCAGAAAGCAAAATTTTGTTTGATTTGGTCTGCCAAGAAGGTGTAGCAACTTTCCGGGTGCAAGACCAAGGGATAGGCATTCCTTACAGAGACCAAACGCGTCTGTTTGAAACTTTCTACCGTGCTAGAAATGTAGGTAAAATTCAAGGCACAGGGCTAGGGCTTGTGATTGTGAGAAAATGCGTGGATCTTCATGGAGGTGAGATCCGAATAAAAAGTAAAGAGGGAGTGGGAACAACCATTACGGTGAGACTACCAATGCACCCACCTGCGAACAGTGAACAGTGAACAGTGAACAGTGAACAGTGAAGAAAATTTTTTACTGATTACTCAGCACTCGTAATATCATGTCCGGCTAATTAGTTATGATTCCCACGTTAACTGCACTCCACCCCGCGCCGCCCAAATTCAAAGTATGCCCTTCGGGCACGCTACGCGAACAAAATGCAAAATTCAAAAAAAAGAATCTTAATTTTGAATTTATAATGCGTGAATTTTGAATTCCCCAAAGGGGGGTGGGGTGATTCGGGTAATGATAAGTATTTAACCGGACTTGATATAACTCATAACTCTTTATTTAGGTTGAGGATTTGGTGTAGGACAAGCTTTCTTAACAAAATCACACTGATAAATGTAAGGTTCCTGCCAACTCAGAGGAATTTCTAGTAAATCTCTCGTTCCGGTCATTCCTTGTCCAATAAATAGTAACAAGGCGATGCTATTTAAAATTGTGTGGACGATGCGCCACCGATTCGACCTATCTTTATAAATATCAGGAACAATTGCTAGGGAAAAAATCATCAGCAAGGCTGCAGCAATACCAAAGTAATAATGCGACCAATACCACTCATTTGTGCGACGAAATACTCCATCCTGACAGCCGAGAATCACTAAACCTGCACCTGTTAAAGTGGCAAACACCCCCCGCCACAGCGCTTGCTTAGCTCGATAAAGTAATATTAAAGAGGTAATAGTCGCAGCAAACATCAAAAGAATAAAAACGACTTGGAAAATCTCTTTATTCCACAATTGATTTTTGATAATATTTTTGCCAATTGGGTAGGATAACCCTACTAAAGCCAATCCGACAACTGCACCGGTTAGCCAATTTCCTAATCGCCTGTGTTCTACCCCCACAACGGTTGGAATTTTACTTTTTCCAGAATCTACGGTTTGCAGGCGACGCTGGCGTGTAGCCCAAGCAAAATTAACCACCATTCCAATCAGGGGAAAGACAAAAAAGACTGCGATCGCTGGATGGATAAGACCAAGAAAATCTGCAAGTTCCATAAAACACCTGTTTGCACAAATCTGGTTGAACTCAAACAATTTCTGCGTTTTTACAGAAATATAAAATTATTTGATGTAGTTTTTATACAATAATATTTCCGTAACCAAAGATAGCATTGAACCCTTGACATCATATCGCTACAGATTTCAAGTCTGCGAGTTTTACATTGTTGGGTACGGTATAAGCTTTGAGTTCCACAAGGCAATTGAGCTTACATTTCTACAGCCTATAGTTGACACAACAATACAAAGGTGCGACAAATTCAACTTCATAGGTGAGTCCTCAAATCCATCTCTATGGACAATTTAAACCGTATTTGCACAAGATAAATGAATTTAGGCTGAGAATTTCTTGAAAACTGGCGCAGCTTTGCAAACGCAAATTTTTAATCGGATTTTCATCTTACAAGCACAATTTGCGTTTAACCTTAATTCTAAAGGCGAAAGACTATTTACTAAATCTTAACATTTTGATATAAAATCTTAAGTGAACTTCACACTATCTCCGTTGTTGAATGCTGTTTTTTATAAACGATGCAACTGTCAAGCTTTAGGCAATGCAGGCAAGAAGGAAGAATCATGAATGATAGGTGTGGTTTTCAAGGAGTATAAAAATGACCATTACACAGTTGAAAAAAAATAATGTAAGCCGTCTTCGTCAACGGCGTTTGGTCAAGAAACTCCGTTCTAGATCTTGGCTTCAATTACGACAAGCAACACTGTTTCTATTGAGCATCGTTTTTTTATTCAGCATTATTGTAGCTGCATGGTTTGCTGGTGAAGACACAATTAGTGGAATTTTTGCTCAGATTCATCTGTTCCAAGAAAACCCACCAATCTGGCTAGAAGTGCCAATGGTGAAGGGAAAATATTTACTAGCACCCACAGTAGCACTGTTGCTAACAGTGTTATTGGTGATGAAAGTCTCTCCTCAGCCTCGTGTTTGGTCACAACGGCTCGTTGTCGGAATTTTAATTATCCTAACTTTAAGGTATATTCTGTGGCGATCGCTCTCTACCTTAAATCTTGTCAATCCCCTAAATGGGTTATTTAGTCTAAGTTTATTCTTGCTGGAAATGTTAATGCTCTTCGGTGGCACTATCCAGCTATTTTTGATGTTAAATATCAAAGACCGTCGCCGCGAAGCAGATGAGAAATCAGTTGCTGTTATCAATGGTGATTTTGTTCCATATGTTGATATTTTGATACCAACATACAATGAACCTGCTTTTATTCTCAAGCGTACAATTATCGGTTGCCAAGCCTTAGAATATGCCAATAAAACAATTTATCTTCTCGATGATACAAGGCGTTCAGAAATCAAAAAATTGGCTTTTGAGTTAGGGTGTGAGTATGTAACGCGACCAGATAACAGCCATGCGAAAGCAGGAAATTTAAATCATGCTATTGCCAAAACTCATGGAGAGTTCATTGTTGTTTTTGATGCTGATTTTGTTCCTACTAAAAACTTTCTAAGTCGTACACTTGGTTTCTTTCAAGATGAAAAAGTAGCACTTGTACAAACACCCCAAAGCTTTTACAACGCTGATCCCGTAGCCCGTAACCTTGGCTTGGAAAATATTCTTACCCCAGACGAAGAAGTATTTTATCGGCAAACTCAAGCTATTAAAGATACGGCAGGCAGTATGGTTTGTTGTGGGACTTCCTTCGTTGTTCGACGCAGCGCACTCTTATTAGCAGGAGGTTTTGTTACCGAGTCTTTAAGTGAGGATTACTTTACTGGAATTCGGTTGTCTGCCAAAGGTTATCGTTTGATTTATCTTAATGAAAAACTTAGCGCTGGTTTAGCAGCAGAAAATATTGCTGCTTATGCAACTCAAAGATTACGATGGGGACAAGGCACACTTCAAGCATTTTTTATCAAATCCAATCCTTTAACAATTCCTGGACTCAGCCTAATTCAAAGATTGGCTCATTTAGAAGGATTGCTGCATTGGTTTGGCGCTATTTCGCGTGTTTATTTTCTCCTCATGCCTTTAGCTTATTCATTTTTAGGCGTGATTCCTGTTCGGTCAAACGTAGCAGAGTTGTTGTATTTTTTTCTCCCTTACTATCTGGTTAATTTAACTGTGTTTACTTGGTTAAATTACCAATCACGCTCTGCTTTGCTATCTGATATTTATTCTATATTGCTGTGTTTTCCTATAGCATTGACTGTCATACAAGTCATGCTAAATCCTTTTTCTAAAAAGTTTCAGGTGACACCGAAAGGAACAGCAAGCAACCGATTTTCTTTCAACTGGAACCTTGCCTTACCTCTGATAATTTTGTTTATCGCTAATGCCTTGAGTTTGTGGCAGAATGTGGGAATATGCATGGACAAAGGTACATGGTCTTCCACAGTCTCTTCAGAAGCTGCTCTACAAGTTAAAGGTATTAGCTTAGGTTGGTTATGGAGTGCCTATAATTTGATTATGATTGGCATAGCTTTGCTGGTTTTTCTGGATGCTCCCAAACCAGATGTTTATCAATGGTTTGACTTGCGGCGAGTCGTGCGCTTAAGTATTGGCAAGCAAAGTTTTTGGGGAGTGACTACAATCATTTCTGAGGTAGGTGCTGAAGTTGCTGTTACGCAGAATCCTCCTACTGATTTATCCAAAAACACGCCTATTAAATTAGAAATTGTAGAGGAAAATTTACAACTTGAGGCAAACATTGTCCGCACTGGTTTTAAAGATGAATTTCCGACAGTGCGAGTGAAGTTTGAATCAGTCAATTTGACACAACATCGTCGTCTTGTGGAAATGTTATTTTGTCGTCCCGGACAGTGGAAGCGCAACAACACACCAGGAGAATTGAGTTCGTTGTTGTTGATATTTAGAATTTTGCTGAAGCCACGAATTCTGTTTAATAGAAAGGTAGATGTGAGTGCAGTTGCTGTTTCTCAGGTTTAAACACGTCCACAGACTTGAGGATGACTTCAGATTCCCGACTTCTTCAAGAAGTCGGGAATCTTGTTGTTCACGAATAGTTTAAGATTGCTATATTACTTCTTAATCTGCCAAAGTCTCCCCTCTGGAAAGACTTGCACAAGCTGTCCTTGTTCTGGCTTCAGTTCCTCAATAAATTTTTTGGAGGGTCGAAACACAAAAGGTTTTATGCTATCTGGTAATAAAGATTTGACATTTTCTAATTGCGGAGGTTGACTCAGCAGCAACAGTGAGACATCGTCATGCAGCAGATAACTCATGGAAATCAAATCGCCTGTGTTTGTGTAGTCATCGCCAATTTCACTAATGACTACCGCAGACGAAGTGGCATTTATGCGCCGAACAACTTCAGCATTGAAATAACTTAAATCTCTATTCCACCAAGAATCGGAGAAAGCGCTGGCTGTACAGGATGCGATCGCTCCACTCATAAGCACCATCATAACACCGCGCCAGACTCGGCGTCCATCCAGAATTTTAGTTGCCAATAAGTAAGCAACAGCTAGTTGTATTCCTGGGTAGCAGGATATTAGGTAGCGGCTGACTGCAGAACGTTTTCCTCCTAAGAGCAAGTCTGGTAACACCAACATGAAAAAAGGCACAAAAATTGAAGTTAGGATAAATAGCCAGGTTGCTCGACTCGTGCGACGGCATAATGTATATATTGCGATTCCAATGACTAGGATAACTGTCAATCGCAGCAGATAAGTCCAGACATTATCAAAGCCAAAGTCTAAGTCTAAAAACAGGGAACTAAAGCTGAGAATCCACAACTTTACAAGGTAGATGAATTCCACGTTGACCTTAGTCCAATCTGTAGTAGCAGATGCACGTTGGTAATTAGTAACCAGTACAATTATCCAGGGAAGATACAACAGAAGCGAACAGAAAACTGCCAGAAAAAATTTGATCACTGCTTGCAAAGCTTTTGGTGCTTCTTGCTTTTTTCCTGTAATTAGTAACAGCAGGACATAGACTCCCTCACCAACTACTGTTAAACCAAAAAAGGGATGAGTATACCAACCTATCGTGTTTGCCAAGGTAAACAACGCCCAATTTTGCCATGTTGGTAAGCGTAAAGCCCGAAGTAGCAAAAAACTACTGCCAATGATAGTAGCAGTTAACAAACTATACTGCCTTGCTGTTTGAGCAAACAGGATATCAAAGGGAGATATAGCTAATAGCGCTGTTGCTAGTGTTGCTACTATACGTGAGGCAAAAAGTTCTCGTGCTAAACCATACATCAAGGGCAATGCCAACAAGCTAAATAACACTGGCAAAGCACGCGATGCAGCCAGAGAACTGCCAAAAGCTTGCATCCAGAACCGTGCTATCAAAAAGTACAAAGGTGGATGCTGTGGATCTTCTATTGTTAGAGATTTGATTGTATCTGCTGGAGTACTCCCTGGTTTTATCTGCTGATATTTTTGCAACTGTGGTGCTGGAACTATGCGATTTTGAAAAAGTTCTTGGTCTATTTCGTCACGCGTGAAGCCTGCTGCTCGCATCGATGTATAAACTTCATCGTGCCAGTAAACTTTTTTATCAAGATTAAAGAAGTGAAAGAATCCACTCACGACCAATAGGAAGATAATGATAAACCGTAACCATCTTGAAGCTAGTATCGAATACTTCATCAAAAGGTTCTCCAAAAGTTTTTTAAAATTACATAATCATAAATCAAGTTAATCTAGTAACCAGACTCGAAAGATATAAGTCTATAGCGGTTCGGGAGTTGAGTGCAAGACATCAAGAAATAAGAACCACAGATGGACGAGGCAGTGCGTTGCGGAGGTTCCCTCCGTTGTAGCAACTGCCGTACAGATGGACACAGATAAATAATTACTTCATCCAAACGAGAAGCACTATATCTCATATTTAGCCGTAGTTCACGATATCTCTTACCAAAGTCTATATTTAGTATTTAGAACCACACCACAGATAAACACAGATGAATTATCTGTGTCCATCTGTCCCTACGCTGCGGGAAGCCCCCCAGAGGGCGTCTACGCTTCGCTCGAGGGCAAGGTTTATCTGTGGTTTCATTTTTATGTTCTTGACTTTTACAAGAGGTTTATTATTGATAAATATGGATTTGAAGGATTATATTACCATGAAAACTAAATTTATAAATAAAATTTTAAATACGTAGGGTGTGTTAATGTAACGAAACACACCACTATAATTTTTTAGGCATATTTTTTACTGAATGAAAGTTTTGCTATTTTCCATAGTGAGTAATATTTGTCAACATAAACTATGTTGATTTTAAACTTATACTTCTTTTCGATTCCTTTACGTAAAGTACTTGAAGGATTAAGCAAAAACATATCAGTGAAACCTTTGGGAATTGTGGGAATATTTTTGTCCTTTATCAAGAAAAACCGTACTTTTGGCTCTACAAGATAACTCAAAGAAAAGGCATTTCCATAATTAATGCCAAAAGAATCACTTATCAACAGTGGGCGAGAAGCCTGATTGACAATTTTGGCAACTTGTGGATTTCCAGAACTGACACCCTGACTTGACCAAGTTTCTGCTTGGGAACTCACTGCACAAGAAACTACACCACCTATAATCACCAGCACTAATACCGTCTGCCAAATTCTCCGGAGTAAAATAATTCCATCATATAGTTGATAAGCGAACAGATAAGTAACTGCTAGTTGAATACCTAAAAAAGAAGGTATTAAATACTGCTCTGCTGTTGACCTTGTTCCTCCAAAAATCAAATCTGGCAGCATTAAAGGTATTGCTGGCACAGTAATTAATAACACGATAAATAACCATATTTTTGGATGGGTTGTACGACAAAGAATATAAATTGAGTATCCCACTAAGATTAAAAAAATATAGGAAATTGAATAGCTGAGGGGATTTTCTGAGCCAAAGTTTAAATCAAAAAAAATATGGCTTAAGTTGATTAGCCAAGATTGAATTAAAGCCAATGGTGGTAATTTTCCTGTTGTTCCTGCTGTTTTACGATGAAATTGCAACAGGTTGGTAAGAATAACTAAAATCCACGGAGTAAAGGCTAAAAAACCTGCAAGTGATGCTAGTGTGTAAATTTCGACTTTTTTAGTCCAGCGAAATTCTGTAGTTGTCATGACATAAATTCCATGAGCAACCGCTACAAATCCACTTAACAAAGATGTATAAAGACTGAGTGCTAAAGTGAGTGTATAAATTCCCCATGCCAAGGTGCGATCTGGTAATTGCTGTTGTGATTCTAGTCGCAAAGCTCGCAGCAAAGAAGCGCTGGAAAGTAATATCGTGACGAGCCAAAGAATATATTCCCGTGCTTCCTGGGCGTAGATGAGATGAATGGGGGAGATGGCTATGAGTGCGATCGCCAAAAAAGGTACTGAGAACGGCACGTTAAATAATTCTCGACACAGCCAATAAAAGCAGGGAAATACTAGCAAGCTAATAATGACAGACAAACTTCTAATAGCTGTTACCGAAGTGCCAAAGATTTGCGCCCACAATCGTGCTATAACGTAATAAAGCGGTGGATGGTGAGGGTCTTCTATTGCTAAAGATTTAACTGTATCACCTAAATTTTTATCAGGATTAAGACGCTGGAACTTAGCAAAAGCTTCCTTATTAACGACACGACCATTAAAGATTTGCCGCCTGACTTCTGTCGTTGTATAACCAGAAATCCGCAATGAAGTGTAAGTTTCATTGTGTCCATAAACTTTGCCGTCAACGTTGAAGAAGCGAAAAAAGACACCCAGCACCAACACCACGACAATTAGAAACCGCAACCAATTCGGAGCGAGTTTGATATGGCGCATAATTTGGTTTCTAAATAAGTTGTAAAAATCACCCTGTTAGATGAACGAACTGGAAGAGGTTTGCTGACAATCGCCAAGCGTAGTTTGACAGTAACCTGATTTAGTACTTGACGATGAACATCTTATCTTTATTTAATTTAAGAGCGCCGTCGCACTTTACTCCATTTGACCAAAATAAGTGCGATCGCACTCTACCATGAACGCTGGAGCAGGGGCGTTAGTATAACGTTAACTGCTAATCACTCACAAAATTCTTTTCCAGTGTACTAACCACCCCAACCATAGTCCTAATCCAGAAGTTATAGTCAAAATCAAAAATGTATGAAACTTGTTGAACCACTTTAGTAACTTGTCCCTAACCCCAGCTAAGACCGCAGCCAAAGCCAAAAAACAGGCTATAGCCAAAACCCAGCCTATAGCCCAAGCAGCAATCCCCACCCATTCCCCAGCCAAAACCCAAGCCAAAGCCTTAACCACACTCGTAAACACAGCTTGAGCTATAGCCCAAGCCCAATACTGAAACATAGTCCCAATTCTAATGCCAGCCTTAGCTATAACCTCAGCCTCAGCCCCAACTCCAAACAAGAGTCCAACTAAACCTAAAACCGCTGCCACAAAAAATATCACAAGCCCAGTTAAAAACAAAAGCACAGCCAGACACCCAAAGGCAAAAGCAAAGTAAGCCGCAACTACAACTAAGTATGAAACACCAATTCCAGCATAAGGTACAGCTATAGCTAAACACGCAGCTATATCCCGTAGAAGATTACTAGAATAAGTCAAAGTCCCAGCCAATGCTCCAGCGTTAGCCAGAGTCAAAGCCCAAATCGGGGAAGCAGACTTAGCACAGAGTAAGCCTGTCAATGCATAGCTTAGGAAAGCTCCCGTCAACCAGGGGCAATAAGAAATGACCCTTCCTGTTTCTGCACGCGAACGCCTGCTTGCCGTGTTGCTAGTTTTGAGACTAATGAAAGCATTTAGGGTAAGTCTCACTTTCAGAAACCTAAACCATCCCTGTACAGCTTTCAGAATGCTCTTAAGAGCTTGCCAAGGTATTGGTTTTGCCCTTACGTGAAGATGTGGAGTTATCACTTCTGGCGCTTCTAACAACTTCAGCCACTGCTGTATTGACTGAGGTCGATCGCTTGGCTCAAGTGCCATCCCTTTGAGAATTGCCTCATTCACGCGATCGCTGATCCGCCGATTAAGCTGCTTTGGTGGTACTAATTGCTCGCCTTCTTTTCTTTCTAAGGCATTTGGAGGCACTTTTTTAGTTACCATAAAATACAGCGTTGCCGCTGTAGCATAAACATCCGAATATTTTCCCCGTTTATGGCGTTTTAAATGCTGCTCATAGGGCGCAAAGCCCTGAGATACCACTTCTGTATGAGTTTGTGTGTGGTTATGGGTAAACTCCCGTGCAGCGCCGAAATCAATTAAGACAGCTTCAGAGCTATTAGAGCGCAGCATAATGTTGCGTGGTTTCACATCCCGATGCAACAAGCCATTCTTGTGAACCTCAATCAGCGCTTCACCAATCTGCCTAATGTAATGTAATGCATCGGCTTCCGACAAAACACCCTGCTTGTCAACGTAACTTGCTAAAGTTTCCCCAGAGATGTACTCCATCACCATGCACCACAACAGCCCCTCTAGGAATAAGTCGTGAACCGATACAATATGGGGGTGCGTACATTGCTGGAGCCTTCGCGCCTCATTTTCAAATTCTTGCTGGCATTTGTCAAAGTCGATGCTGTCTTGCACCATTTTGTTCACGGTTTTGATAGCAACCGACTGCCCATTGTCAGTTCTGCTGGCTAGATAGGTAATTCCAGAGCCACCTCTTCCCAGCTCCTTTTCTATAACGTAGCGACCTCCTTGCAAGTGCGTGCCTTTGTCCCATGCCATAACCAAAATTATTTAAATAATTGATTTGATGATATAATGCTACTTTTATAAAGCAAGAGCTACCGATTTGTTGGTTTTGTTTGTACCTGTGGCGTGGTGGGTGGTGTGGGATTGGAAGAAGGCGGAGACGGAGGTTTTAAGTAAGCTATCAAAGCTATGATCGTTGCTAACGCAGTTGCCAATGCTCCTACTGCTCCCCAGACAACGTGCGATTTCCACCACTGCTTTGAAACTGGTTGTGGTGTTTGGCTAGTAGTAACACTCGTCAATCCCAATGAATCTAGCCATTCCCGCACTGTCTGACGGCGGTTTTTGGCTTCTAGCTCCATTCCTGCAAGAATAGCTCGATTGGTGCGATCGCTAATCTGAGGATTAATTTCCTTAGGTGGAACTAAACCAGCATTGGCAAACCTGCGCTCCTTAGCACTTGTAGGCAATTGTCCCGTCAAGAGAACGTACAGCGTCGCCGCCAGAGAATAGACATCCGTAAACGCTCCTCGTTTGGCGTTGCGTAAGTACAATTCAGGTGGGGCAAAACCCTCAGCGGCATCACCAGCACGGGTCATGGTCAGATCGTGGTCAAATTCCCGTGCTAGCCCAAAATCAATCAACACCGCTTCTGATTTAGCGGCTCGCACCATAATATTTTCTGGTCTAACATCCCGATGTATCAAATTATTACTATGAACTACGCTCAGCGCCTCGCCAATTTGCTGGACATAGCGCAGCGCTACTGCCTCTGGCAATCTACCCTGGGCGCGGTGAGCTAGATTTGTCCCCTCAATGTACTCCATCGCAATGCAGCGCAGCCCTGCCTCTTCAAAAGACTCCTCAACCTCAACTATGTGGGGATGTTTACACTTAGCTAGTTTGAAGGCTTCGTCGGCAAAATTGCGCTGCCACCTCTGGAATTCTAAGGGGTCATTCAACACCTGATCGTTGAGAGTTTTGATCACATGACCATTGCCATTTCTATCCCTAGCCAGGTAGGTAATGCCAAAGCGTCCCCGCCCTAACTCCGTCTCGATAGTGTACTTGCCGCCCTTTAATGTCTGCCCAATTGTCAAAGCCATTGCTAAAAACACTTAGACGCTTACGCTAATTCTGACACAAAAATATTGAGCAAGGCTTGATACTGAGTCTCTTTGTGCCTTTGTGCTTTGGTAATGAAATTATGGGTAAGCAACTATACAAGTGAATTAGATAGCAAGCTTGCTACGGAAGCTCAGAGATTAAAAGCGATCGTACTACCTGTCTTGCTTGCGAACCTGAAGTGCGAATATAGATTGAGCAAAGCTATTACAGGTAAAATTTCCTCTGGTTTAGCCCTAGCATAGTATCATGCCAGTCATACGAACTTTTTCCGGTGCTTCCTGGGAATCAAAAGTAGGCTACTGTCGAGCTATCAGAGTCGGAAACCAAATTTATGTTTCCGGTACAGCACCAGTCAATGAAGCGGGAGGAGTGTTTGCTCCTGGCGATGCCTACGCGCAAGCAAAACGCTGTTTTGAAATTATCCACAACGCTTTGCAAGACTTAGGTGCAGACACAAGCTGTGTGGTGCGAACTCGGATGTTTGTTACAGATATTAGCCGTTGGGCTGAATTTGGACAGGCGCATCAAGAATTTTTTGGTGAGAATCCGCCTGCTACAACAATGGTGGAAGTCAAATCCCTAATAAATCCGGAGATGTTGATAGAGGTAGAAGCAGATGCAGTGTGTGGCGACGTGTAGCGCTTCTGTTTGCGTCCCCTCCCCGCTTGCGGTGAGTCCAGCGCTGCAGGCGGGTTTCCCGCCGTAGGCGACTGGTGAGACCAGTCCTGAAGGGGGGTCTCCCGCCCTAGGGAACTGGCGAACCCGAAGGGCGAACCCGAAGGGGGAGGGGTTAGGGGTGGGGTCATGCGAATCTATGATTTAATTAGCATGACTGGCACTACTGTAGCGAATCCTGGTTCCTGCCCACAGTAACTTTTCTCGCAGCGTCTGATAATACGAGTTGTTCTCCCGTAGAATAATAAACTTAGCCCAATAATCCGCCATCCTTACATCAACACGGTGTCCGGGCCAAATGGAAGTTGCCAAGACTCCATCCATCCACAACTTAGTACTCAAATCGTAATCCCCCAAGGGCCAAATACTGACAACACAACCAGGGGGTAAGACCAAGGGACGACTGGAAAGACTCATCGGACAAATGGGAGTGATGGTAATCGCTTCCATACCATCATGTATTATCGGGCCATTTGCAGACACGGTGTAACCGGTGGAACCAGTAGGAGTAGAAATAATCAGCCCGTCTCCCTGATATTGATCGACCACTTCACCATCAATTTCCATTTCTAGGACTGAGGTAATCATGCGGTCAGCAGAAGCGGGTCTGACAGACATTTCATTTAAAGCGAGGTAACGTTCAGAAACTGGTTCCAAATTTGTGCTATTCCCCTCGAACACAGCGGCTTGCAACATCATCCGCCGCTGAATAGCATAACGGTCTTCAAACAGCCGGTCCCAAACTCGTTCAGTATCTTCAAACTCTTCTACAGACTCAGTTAAAAACCCCAGATGACCTCCCACGTTCACTGCTAGTATTGGGATGCCAGCTGGGGCTAGATGTCTTGCACCAGTTAAAACAGTACCATCACCGCCAAGTACCAAAGCGAGATCAATGGGTTGCCCTGCTGAAGCCAAAAACACCGGATACGGGTTATCTTTTGGTCCACTTGGTCCCATCAAAACGTGGCATTGGCGGTGTTCTAGTTGCTTAGCACAGATTTCTGCCCAGCGTTTACTTTGGGAATCTCGTGCTTTATAAGCAATAATGACTTGCTTGAGATCCACGAGAATTACCACTTCAGGAGATTAAACTGCTCCATATCAACAGTATCGCGGTTCCGATAGATGGCAAGTACGATCGCCAAACCTACCGCCGCCTCAGCTGCTGCTACGGTGATCACGAATACGGTGAATACCTGACCCTTAATTTCTGTTGAGTCTAGGAAGTTAGAAAACGCCATTAAATTCAGATTAACGGCATTGAGCAGCAACTCAATCGACATCAGCACTCTTACGGCGTTGCGGCTGGTAATTAAGCCATAGATGCCGATGCAAAATAAAGCTGCTGCAAGTAATAAAAAGTACTGAATTGGCATGAATCTTGCTGTCCCCCTTGTCAGTTATCAGTTATCAGTTATCAGTTATCAGTTATCAGTTATCAGTTTGGGCTGTTTACTGATAACTGTTTACTGAATATTGCGGCTCGATTCACCGATTGATACCAGTTCTCTGGGGCGTTCTGGTAAGGTCAAAACTTGCTGTTTTTCTCCAGAAATGACCTGTTCAGGCAGATACTCGCGACGTGCCAAAATGATCGCGCCCACCATCGCCATCAACAGCAAAACCGAAGCTAGTTCAAAAGGCAGTAAAAAGTCACTGAAGAAATGTTGACCAATTAAAACAATCGTGTTGCCTGGAGGCGTAGCAGTAGACAGTGACCAAGGAGTTGTTAACACCATCGTACTCAAAAGAGCAAACAATCCCAGACTGACTACACCCGTGAGTGCTTTGCGTACCCAAGCGGTGGGGAAGGGCGTAAAAGCTTGCCGCTTGTTTACCAACATAATGGCAAACAAAATTAATACGTTCACTGCACCAACATAAATGAGCAATTGCGCTGCTGCTACAAAGTCAGCATTTAGCAACAGGTACAGGCCAGAAATGCTAGCAAATACGCCTGCCAGCGTAAAGGCAGAATAGACGACGTTGTCAAACAGTACCACACCCAGCGCTGTTGCAATCAACATCACTGCCAGTATGGCAAAACAAACAACCTGTACTCCTTCCGCTAGATTCACTGTTTTTTATCCTCAGTCATTTGTTAATTGTAGAGACGCGCTGTTTGAAGCGTCTGTACATTCGCGCCATAACGCGTCTGTACATTTGTTAATTATTGGCATTTAGTGGTGAGTCGCTCTTGTTTTCTACTAACAACTCACCACTAACTACTACCATTTACTTTTCCTGTTCCACAAGGTCTTCTGGACGCGCACCTGCGCGAGGTGCATCAGCCGGTACATCGTGGGGATTCATGACGCCTTTCGGTAGGTAAACGAGTTCGCGCAACGGCGTGACCATTGGATCGTTAGTGACCTTATAAGGCAAACGACCAAGCGCCACGCTGTCATAGTTCAATTCATGGCGATCGTAGGTGGAAAGCTCGTAATCTTCTGTCATTGATAAACAGTTAGTTGGGCAGTATTCCACGCAGTTACCGCAAAAGATACAAACTCCAAAGTCGATACTATAGTGATTGAGCTTTTTCTTTTTGCTTGCCTTGTCGTATTCCCAATCCACTACAGGCAGGTTGATCGGACAAACCCGAACACAAACTTCGCAGGCAATGCACTTATCAAACTCAAAGTGAATCCTACCGCGAAACCGCTCACTAGGAATCAGTTTCTCGTAAGGATACTGCACGGTGACTGGACGCCGCTGCATATGGTCGAAGGTAACAGATAATCCCTGACCAATGTAACGACCAGCTTGCACCGCTTCTTTGGCGTAATCACCAACTTGTTTGAGGAACTTTAACATTTTTCTTTCGTGTCTCTCTCTCTTTTTATGTAATAGGTGATTCGGGATTGGGGATAGTCAACAGTACCAGCCGCAGTGAACAGTACCAGCATGGTACTTGATAACTGAAAACTGGTAACTGGTAACTGGTAACTGATAACTGATAACTGTCCCCAGTCCCTATTACCCTCCGAAGGCAACGGGAAAGGCAAGTTTCAGGGCTGCAGTGAGTAGCAAGTTAACCAAACCAACAGGCAGCAAGAACTTCCATCCTAAATCTAGCAATTGGTCAATCCGAACCCGTGGCACTGTCCAACGCAACAGGATTGCCAGAAAGACAAGGAAGTATGCTTTGAGTACGGTCATCGTGATTCCCAAGGCGGCGGTGACAATCTGCAAAACAGGATTTATTTCGCTGACTCCCAACCAACCAGCTATCAAGTTAATGGGAATTGGAAAATCCCAACCGCCTAGGTATAAAACTGATACCAGCAGGGCAGAAAGTACTAGGTTAACGTAGGAACTCAGGTAGAACAGAGCGAATTTCATGCCAGAGTATTCGGTCTGATAACCGGCAACCAGTTCCTCTTCAGCTTCGGGCAAGTCAAAGGGCAATCGTTCGCATTCAGCAAGGGCGGCTATCCAAAAGATGATAAACCCGACTGGTTGACGCCATACGTTCCAGCCAAGAATGCCATAGCCAGATTGCTGATTGACGATGTCAATGGTGCTGAGGCTATTCGACATCATGGCGATCGCCAGCACCGCTAGTGCCAAAGGAATTTCATAGCTAATCGACTGTGCTGCAGCCCGCAACCCTCCTAAGAGAGAGTATTTGTTGTTAGATGCGTAACCAGCCATCAACAAGCCAATCGGTGCAACGCTAGACAAGGCAATCCACAAGAAGACCCCCATCCCAACATCTGTAATCACCAGATTCTGCCCAAACGGCACAATCAAATATGACAGAAATACTGGAATCGTCACGATGATTGGACCAAGGGTAAACAGCCAGCGGTCAGACTGAGCTGGCACCACATCTTCTTTAAAAACGAGCTTGAGACCATCCGCCACAGGAGCCAGCAAACCCAAAGGACCAATATATTCAGGACCAATCCGCTGCTGTGCTGCTGCCGAAATCTTCCGTTCTAACCAAACACAGGTCAGCACCCCCACAGTGGCACCAATAATCATCAAAATCATTGGCAGTGGCATCCAAATCGCCTTGGCTGTACCAGCGCTTAATCCTAAATCCCTGAGGGATTCAATAAAAGTTCCTTGCAGATCAATTCCTGAATTCATGTGCTTTTGCTCTTCAAGTCATCAGAACATTGTCATTTACAACTATCCACGCTTGTTAATAACTGTAAATTTGCTCATAAAACCTTGGGGGAAGTGTGGAAACCCGAGCCATGAGGGCACGGGACAAAATTTAAGATTTTTTGCAATTCCCATGCCTAGTATATCGTTGCATGGTTTTTGCCCCTTTAGCTATACGAGAATTTCTACCTATGGTAAGGATTAGAATTCCCTAATAAAGGGACTGGGGACAGTTATCAGTTATCAGTTATCAGTTATCAGTTACCAAGTACCCGCAGTACCAGTTTTCAGTTATCAAGTACCATGCTGGTACTGTTCACTGCGGCTGGTACTGTTGACTATCCCCTATCCCTAATCCCCTATCCCTAATCCCTAATCCCCTATCCCTCTAACGCTGCTCGATGGGAATGTAAGGAACGCCATGCTTACCGTCGTAAACTTGGGTTGGACGGAAAATTCGGTTTTCTTCTAGCTGTTCTTTCCAATGTGCTAACCAACCGGCAACACGGGCGATCGCAAATATTGGTGTAAACAAGTCTGTAGGAATTCCCAATTTTCTATACACTAAACCTGAGTAAAAGTCAACATTGGGATAAATTCCTTTGTGACCCAGTTTTTCCTCCACCACCCTTTCCATTTCTAGGGCAATGTCATAGTACTTGTCATGCCCAAATTTGGCAAACAGTTGTTCCGCTAAGTTCTGCAAAATTGTGGCGCGTGGGTCTTTCACTTTGTACACACGATGTCCAAAGCCCATAATTTTGGATTTGCGTTCCAGACAGTCCTCAATGTAAGGACGCACATTTTCCACAGAGCCAATTTCTTCCAACATCTGAATCACTTCTTCGTTGGCTCCACCATGCAGCGGTCCTCCTAACGTTCCCACAGCACTTGCTACCACTGCGTATGGATCAGTTAGAGTAGACGCTGTCACCCTGGCACTGAAGGTGGAGGCGTTCATCGTATGTTCTGCATGAAGTATCAAGCAGATATCAAAAATCCGCGCCGCCAGTGCATCAGGTTCTTTCTCATTGAGCATGTACAGAAAGTTGGCGGAATAGTCCAAGTCATCACGGGGACGTACTGCATCGTTGCCATTTCGCATCAACTGGAACGCCGCCACCATTGTCGGAATTTTTGCTATCAGGCGAACAACTGCATCCCGAATGTAAATAGGGTTATCCAAGTCACGGCGCGAATAAAACAAACCCAACGCAGCCGCAGAGGCTTGCAAAGCATCCATTGGGTGACCGCTTTCGGGAAAGCATTTCATCATATCGCTGATGCGATATTTTATCCGCCTGTGTTCGCAAACTTCATACTCAAATGCTGCCAGTTCTTCCGCTGTGGGCAACTCACCCCAAATCAGAAGATAAGCAGTTTCCAGAAAAGTACTTTTTGAAGCCAATTCCTCAATTTGGATGCCACGATATTCTAGTATTCCCTTTTGCCCGTCAACATTGCTAATACTGGATTGGGCGGCGGGGATGCCATCCAATCCAGGCTTGAATTCGCACACCATCATGGCAACACCATCTGCTTTTTTGTGAAAGATTTTTTCAGGCTAACTTACCAGAAATTCTTGTTGCCATAACAGTAACCGTTTCCTTTGAAATTCTTTCAAAAACGTTACACTACTGTTAAAGCAAGTACTTGGGTGGTGTCAACAAATACATCTGACTACGACCCAGAGGAGAGCCTTTTTCTGGTAGTTTTACCCCAATCATACCTGCTTTTTTCAGGACTAACGTTGCTTTCGCTTGTCCCCATAGGAGGATTTCTGCCCAAGCACTCAAATCTGGTTCATGTCCTACTAGGGCAAGTTGGGTTTGGGGTGAATAATTTCTTGCTTCCAACCAATCTACAACCCAACTCTCAATACGACCATCAGGAGCAAGGTAGGTACATTCCTCTAGTTTAGAACTCAATCCAGCAGCTATGAGGATTTCTGCTGTTTGCCGAGCGCGAACCAAGGGACTCGTAGCAATCAAATCGAAATGCAAACCCAACTTTTTCAGTCGTTGGGCAACTTTCTCTGTTTTTTGCCGCCCTTCTTTCGTGAGCGATCGCTCTTCATCTTTGATATCTCGTCGCCTTTCTTCAGCAATACCATGACGAATTAAATAAAGTTCCACAATTTGAGTCCTAAGTCCTGAGTTCTAACTAGGAGTCAGGAAGTCAGAGCTATTTTCCCCCTTATCTCCCTTATCTCCCTTATCTCCCTTATCTCCCTTATCCCCCTTGTTCTCCTCTACTCCGACTGTATCGGGTTATCTTTCGGATTCACCAATCTCAGCAGCTTCTGCTTAATCTGAGAATCGAAAACTTCCCATTTCATTTTCGCATAAGCAGAATTTTCATTACTTCCAGATAAGAAACCCATTGGAATTTCAAATCCACCTGCGCTTGTTCTTCCACCACCGAAAAAGCGTCCTTGGCTATCTTGTCCAAACGCTTCTTTGATGAACTCATCGGGGTCAAGCGTGAGTTTGGTGGTTCTTAAAGAACCAATCACCACTTCTAGTTCTTCATCTTCATCGTGAACAATACCGTACACCACAGCAGTGTGAACGTTTTCTTCTGTCACTAGAAAATCTGCCGCTTGGGGGATGGCATCGCGGTCGTCATAGCGTAAGTAACCTACACCAGCAATCGAAAAGTTATTTTGCACGATGCGGTTTTTGAGCGATCGCTCTATAACGTCCATGACTCGCTTGGAACGATTCGCTTGCAGTACCGCGTTCAGCAACTGGGCGTCATAAAATCTGCTCAAATACGCTGCTGCCATAAAGTCTTCTTCCTGTGCTTGCATCAGTCTATTAGTATCCGATCGCAAGCCGTGCATCAAGGCAGTCGCGCATTTGACGTGTTGATTTATACTGCTATCTAGAGTTAGTAACCCCGCTTGTAGGTATTGAGTAAAAATCGTTGCTGTCGCCCGTACAAAGGGACGGACATCAAAAAATTCCGATTTCAGCTCAGTTTGTAAACTGTGGTGGTCGATCACCGCCACTAATGGTATTTTTGCCTGTTGCACTACAGGTAATAACTGAGAAGTGGTTCCTTGGTTATCAATCAGTACGAAACCTTGGTAGGATGATAAATCCTTGCTTTTCAGTGTTTGTAGTGTCCAACGCTGGACGGGTAAGCCAGTCAGCTTTACTAATGCAATATTTTCTTGGTGACTCAATGCACCAGCGTAAACGATGTCACATTTTATATCGTATTGCTGAGCAATTAACTGGTAAGCCCAAGCAGAGGATAAGGCATCAGGGTCAGGAAAATCTTGAAGGATTAACAACTGGCGTTCTTGTCTGTGTGCAAGAAGCGTATTGCGCAGCTCTTCTGATTTCTGATGTACCAATGAATTGTTACGCTGACTCAGAGAATTCCCCGATTCACTTGTCAATCCCGTACCTGACTGCTTAGTGAGTGGAACTTCAACTGAATCTTTGTCTATTTCTGCATCGTCTGGAATTGGGTCACCTATCAACGGCAAACTCTCAATCTGAGTAAGGGAAGAATTAAAGTGCATACGAAACGTTTTTATAAGTGTGAGGCTCCTTTTTTGTTCAGAAAGACTACCTGCTTGTCATTCACTAGTTCAGCCACACTTTATGATCTTCGCAAAAATTTCAGATCTTGGCTCTATATCTGCCAGTCTATTTTTTGTCAAGAATCTATGATCAATGACTAGCAAGGAAAACCCCTTTAGCATTGACCTCTGATTTTTTTGGCAGATTTAAATGCACCCTGCTTGTTTTGGCGTTGATTTGTGCTATATTAGCGAAGTTGCTCCAAGCGGGTATGCATTTTCTCCGGTTCTATCAGCTTCCAATTAAGTCCTAGGTAAGCCGTAGACCAGCGAAAATCAGCAAGCAAAGGCAATAACGCAAAAAACTGACAACTGCGAAGCTTTTTCAAACAACGCTGAAATTGTCAGAGTCCAATTACATATTTTTGCCACTCTTGATGCATACCACTCTTGAGATGTTTGCTGACCTCAAAGTATAAACTACTGTAAGGTCGCCGTGGGTGATGGCGCAACATCATGTGAGCTTCACTAGGCGTGCGATTTCCCTTCTTCACATTACAGCGGACACAGGCTGTAACGATGTTTTCCCAAGTATCGCCGCCGCCACGCGATCGCGGAAACACATGATCCAAAGTTAAATCATCTCCTGTGTAACCGCAATACTGGCAAGTGTGACCATCGCGATGCAAAAGATTCCGACGAGTCAGAGGAATCTCCTTATAGGGAACGCGCACATAGTGGCGCAACCTAATGACAGTCGGAAGCGGAAAGTCCGAGTAGAGTTGCTTATTATTGAACTCTACTCGCTCTGCTTTGCCTTTGATCAGTAAGACCACAGCTCGCCGCCAGCTCGTGATATTGAGCGGTTCGTAAGAGGCGTTTAGAACTAAAACCTTCCCCATTGATTAGCGCTCAAGCTATTAATTTTACATATATTAACACAATTACATTCATCTTTGGTGATGAAAAAAAATTATACATCTTGCAATACTTAGAAATACAAAGAGTCAAAACTTAAGACTCAACGCTCAAAAGTAATTCTCTCCTGCTCTTTTGCTCACCACGCGCTGTTCATCATCCAGTGCCGATTTTAGAATGAAGTGTAAACTTCCAGATTAATCAAGATTGGGCTTCTAGCCATGCGAATAATTGAGATGACCTAGAAGCAAAAAGAGTGGTGTGATAGGAGTAAGTCAAGATGTTGAGCCAAGAGCAAACCGACCGTGTCAGCTTTAATGGGCAGTGTGACACCTACGCTTGGTTATCCCAACGTGCTTGGGTAGAAATTGATTTATCAGCATTGTCGTACAATGTCAAGCAGCTTTTAAAGATACTGTCACCGCGCACTCAACTGATGGCGGTGGTCAAAGCAGATGCCTATGGACATGGAGCAGTTACAGTCGCCCAAACAGTGTTAGAATCAGGGGCGAGTTGGCTGGGAGTCGCAACAGTTCCAGAAGCAATCCAATTACGAGAAGCCGGAATAAAAGCTCCGATTTTGATTTTAGGTGCAAGCCAGACAAGCGAGCAAATTCAGGCGATCGCCCAATGGAAACTTCAGCCAACAATTACAAGCCCCAAGCAAGCCCTGGTATTTTCTGACACGCTCTTAACCATCAATCACAAGACTCCCGTACCTGTACACATTAAATTAGATACGGGAATGTCCAGATTAGGGACGAACTCCGACGAGGCGGCTGAGTTCGTTCAGCTTGTGCAACGCTTACCTCATCTTGCCATTGCTAGTATATATTCTCACTTGGCAACGGCAGATAGTCCCGATTCCACAATCATGAAACAACAGCAACAACGGTTTGAGCAAGCAATTGCCCAACTTAGGACAATAGGTATAGAACCGCCTTGTCTGCACTTGGCAAATTCAGCTGCTACACTTACCGACAAAGCATTGCACTATGATATAGCGCGTGTAGGTTTAGCTGTATACGGACTCTACCCAGCAGATCATTTGCGTTCATGCATTGATTTGAGACCAGTTCTGCAAGTAAAAGCGCGAGTCACGCAAGTCAAAACCATCGCCCCTGGTACTGGCGTCAGCTACGGTCATCAATTTATTGCAAAGCGTGAACTCCGCCTAGCCGTCGTAGGAATTGGTTACGCAGATGGAGTTCCTCGCAATCTTTCTAATAAAATGCAAGTGTTAATTCGCGGTCAACGGGTGCCACAGATTGGCACAATTACAATGGATCAGTTGATGCTAGATGTGAGTGCATTACCAGATGTACGAGAAGGTGAAGTCGTCACCTTACTTGGAACAGAGGAAAAAGAACAAATCTCTGCTGAAGATTGGGCAAATCAATTAAATACAATTTCTTGGGAAATTCTCTGCGGGTTCAAGCACCGCTTGCCTCGTGTTGCTGTACCTTAGTGAAAACTGGTTATCGGTTTGGGGTTGGTAACTGTAAGTTAAATCCTACCCACCTTTACCTAATGCTTAACTTTTTGGGGAAATTGGCATATAATCAGACTACGTTTAACCAGTACGGGTTAGCAACGCTCAGCTAGGTGTGAAACCTAAAAGACACGTACTACAAACTGGTTACTATCAAACTGAATAACATAGGTGGGAAATCCAGCAGTAAATGCTGTCTCTAACAGGAGGGCGGTGGTAAGACGATGGTTTAACCAAAGTAAGCAGCAATGCGCTTCGGATTATTTCTTGGAACACGTATACCGCAGAGTTCCCCTTGTCCAGATGTATCCACTTGTGGCTAGCTTTGGGTAGGTTTTTACAAGCGGTTGGTGGTTAGTAGGTACTCAAACAACTGACCAGTAACAACTAAGCGTTAGATATTGCAAAAAATAACTTTATTATGATAGGATAAGAAACTGATGCGGATGTGGCGGAATTGGCAGACGCGCTAGATTTAGGTTCTAGTACCGCAAGGTGTGAAGGTTCAAGTCCTTTCATCCGCACTTTTATATATGATCTAATATATATGATCTGAAAAGACATCAGAGTTTGCCTGTGGAGTCTTGTATTGCAAACAGGTAAACGTTAAACCCGCCTAGATTCAGTGAGCACTGTTTTAGGTACGTTTGAGTAGGTTTTCCAGAACGCCTGTTAGTCTTTTCCAAAGATAAAGCGAATTTGTATAAAAAGCGAGAAGCGTATAAGCCGCAAGCTAAGAAAAATTAATCTTTTTTTAAATAAAATAATTATCAATTGAATCTACAACTGACACTGACAAATATAACGTCTTCCTCGTAGAGAGAGTATGGGCATAGAATCATAATGGACTTAATTGTTAAGTAGCAAATTAACTGGAGTAATCCTGAGTGGTGCGATGTGTTCCTTGTAGAAGTCTGTCTTAAAAGGCACTACTTTCAGCAATATCGATTTTTCCTATACGATGATCTCAAGAAAGACAAGTTCCTAAGAAGACAA
The DNA here is from genome assembly GCF_963920835.1 of Scytonema sp. PCC 10023. Classification (NCBI taxonomy): domain Bacteria; kingdom Bacillati; phylum Cyanobacteriota; class Cyanophyceae; order Nostocales; family Scytonemataceae; genus Scytonema; species Scytonema sp. PCC 10023. The sequence continues at coordinate 13,496 of NZ_CAWUDP010000040.1, read as the reverse complement.
TTGATACAGTATGTATATAAATGCAACCGTAGTCGAAATTCTATTGCCATTGATAGTGTGAAAAACTTTGGTATAAACATTAACTTTATAAATTTTAAACATTGCATTAATAACATAACTGGTAGATTTAGCTTGTAAGGTATATAACAGACAGTGGCACTATTCTGTCATCAGGAAGTTTTTATGTTAACTTTACATAATAGACAAGTAAGAATACTGATGTTCTAGCAAACTTTACCTTAGATTTCCCTCAGCCCGAGAAAGCGTATTATACTGAAGTACGAGTACTGAAAATAGCAGGGTTGAACTTGCCTGTCAAAGCAGTATTGCCTCGGTTGCCATCATACAAGGTTTACTCTAAGGTAAGTGGCTTCATCTAGTCTTTACATTTTTTTGACTTGTCATGTAAAGATGTCTGCTAATCTCAGTATGATTTAGTAAATTGAACTTTAATTAACGAATTGACTGAGATTTTTCGTCTAAAGAGAAGGGTGCTACCGCTAGCTTTTACCTCAAACCTTAAAGTTAGAGTTTTGTATTTTTTGCAACAAAAGCTCTGATGAGTTTCATAGGACTTGTGGAAAAGCTCTACAGAAATTTAGCTCACACTAGCAAGAATTTAGCCTAAGTAAAAGCAAAATGAGCACAACTCCTATAGGTAGCTACAAGTTTTTCCAGAAACTACACCCGCTATCTCTACTAGCACAATTAACCAGCCGGCGTGCTACAGGCTGCTTACAAGTATTTACAGAGTCAGTTTCTTGGTCAATCTATCTAGAAGACGGTAAACTAGTTTATGCCTCTTCGGATAAAATGTTTGAACGCCTTGAGAATGTCTTAGGACGCTTAAGTCAGGAAACACAGACACTCAACAGTACACTTCTTATGCAGGTAAGACTGATATTTGAGCAAAACCGAGAGAATCAGTCAATACCACAACTAGATTATCAAGCTATTTGCTGGTTAGTCAATGAACAATACATCACGCCCGCGCAAGCAGCAGTCGTGATAGACGAATTAGCTAAAGAAGTGCTGGAGTCATTTCTTGCAATCAAACAAGGAAGTTATGAATTTAAGAGTGAAACTCCCTTAGATGAACTACCAAAATTCTGTCGTTTGGACTTGCGAGTACTTGTAGAACATTGTCAAAAGCAGTTACGGAATCGGCAACAGACCGAATCAACGGTTGATCCGCAAGTTACGCCCCAATTTATGCCAACCACCAACGTTTCGTCAACGCAGCAGAATTCTCAAGTCAAACTAGGGGAAGAATTGCCAAGACCGAATAATTTTGATACTTCTCATCTTAACAGTAACAAAAGTTTCCCGCAAAGCGTTAGTAAAAACACATATACAGTTGCCTGCATAGATGACAGTCCAACAGTGTTGAATTCTATCAAACACTTTTTGGATGAAAGTACATTTTCAGTTGTGATGATCAACGATCCGGTAAAAGCGTTGATGCAAATTCTCCGCAGCAAGCCAGATGTTATCTTACTAGACGTAGAAATGCCCAATTTAGATGGCTATGAGCTATGTTCTTTGCTGCGGAGGCATTCAGCTTTTAAGAATATCCCGATTATTATGGTAACTGGCAGAACAGGATTTATAGATAGGGCAAAGGCAAAAATGGTTAGAGCCTCAGGCTATTTGACCAAGCCTTTTTCCCAATCGGACTTGTTGAAAATGGTGTTTAAACATATTGGAAATTGAGGGAAAGAAGAAAACAACAAAGAACGCAGTTGAATAAAGTACATTTGGTTATATAGGAGATGCAGGGGTGAGTATTACTTTGGTTGGCACAATTCTGATTGTTGAAGATTCTCCCAGTGAATTGCAACTGATGAGCCATTATCTCGAAGAAAGTGGTTATAACGTTATTCAAGCGACTGGGGCAAAGGAAGCTTTAGAAAAAGCACAATCACAAAACCCAGATGTGATTGTAACTGATGTGGTTATGCCAGGAATGAGCGGTTTTGAGTTATGTCGTTCTCTCAAGAGAAATCCGGCGACTCAAAAAGTGCCGATTGTGATTTGCAGTTCTAAAAACCAGGAGATTGATCGCTTGTGGGCAATGAGACAAGGCGCTGATGCTTATGTTACCAAGCCTTACACCCGCGATCAGCTCCTACGAGCTATTAAATCAGTCGTGATTTGAATCGAATGAATAGTTCAAAACTGGCGTCTTTAAACCAAAATCAAAATAGCTTGGGGGATGGTTATCTCAAGTTTCAACTCAATAGACACACATCTGCCACTTTACCAATGAGGCACACGCAAGAAGCTGTTGTTGTGCCGGTTGAGACTATATCATCCATGCCCAATATGCCCAGTTGTATCCTAGGATTGATGAACTGGCGGAGCCGTATCGTTTGGGCAGTCGATTTACCCAAGATGTTGAATCTTGAATATCTAGATAGTAGGCAACGCCAGTATAACGTTATCATTATTCGGGTGGATTCAATACTTCTAGGCTTAGTTGTACAAGAGATACAAGGTACGACTAAGTTTATGCCTGAGGATATTCGCTCTCCTGTGGGACAAGTCGCATCCAGTTTAATCCCCTATCTACGCGGTTGCGTTGTTCAACGAAAAGAAATATTGCTTGTATTAGATGCACAAGCGATTGTGCAGTCTTCTATTCTCCGCAGTGATTAGGGTGTACTCCAAAGAAAAACTTATTTTTCGTGTTTTCATTGACCACCTCAGGAGAATGCCTTTATGTTTAATAAAACTGATCCTGCTAAAAGTATTGATGAGCAAGATGGATCATCTCTATCTGAATTCACAAATAATGTCGTAAAACTGCCTGACGAGGCGAGTACTCACACTGTTCCTAATAATCAGGCGAATCGTGCATCTAGAACTTTGAAGCGACTAAAGTTAAGTACCAAAGCTACATTACTCGCGATCGCTCTGGGGACAGTACCAGTCTTGGCAATTGGAATACTTGCATACTTAGTTGCTAGTAATTCCTTAACCAATAAAGTTTCCCAACTTCAACAAGCCGAAGCCAAAGGTTTGGCAGACAAAGTCAACCGTTTCATGATAGAACGGTACAACGATATTCAACTTATATCTAGTCTACCAATTATCGCAAATTCGCAAACTGACGCTTTTTCTCAAAAGGAAAAGCAGGCATTGCTCAATAAGTTTGTTGATACTTATAAAGTATATGACAGCATTGCAGTACTCAACTTAAACGGCGATGTCCTCGCCCAATCCGAAGGAGATGCAATTTCTAATCAAAGCAGTAGTAATTATTTTCAAAAAGTCAAGCAGGGCGATCGCCCTTACATCAGTCAACCAGAGGTAATAAGTAATACAGGGACTCATAGCATTCATCTTGCAGCGCCTGTGAAAAATACCGCAGGAAAGACGCTTGCTATAGTTAGAGCTAGGATGCCCGCAAAAACTCTAGACCAGGTACTTAAGAATTATACAGAGTCAGGGCATAAATACTATTTGATTGATGGGTCGGGAAAAATTTTCTTGGCGACAAACAGAAAACATATAGGTAGAAATGCGAAACGAGATTTTCCTGGTTTAGCTCAACAAGCACAAACATTTATTACTGTTAATCAAACTGAAAAACAAGAGCAACTTGTCAGCTACACATCTATAGCCTCAGAAGGATTGCCTTCTTTGAACTGGCAATCCATTCTGGCTACAGATACAGCGATCGCATTTGAACCCACAAGACAAGTGTTGCTAACAGTCGCAGTAGGTGCACTCTTAACAGCATTAATTGTGGCTTTGATTGCAGTATGGTTAGCCAAACGTACCACACAACCAATTGCGAAAGCGACAGCAGCAGTAGCAAAACTAGGCAAGGGAGAACTCGATACTCGTTTGGAGGTGTACTCAGAAGACGAGTTTGGTGTTTTGAGTGCTAACATCAACCAAATGGCGTCGCAACTCCAAACCCTAGTTCAACAACAAGAACTGGACACGCAAAGGGCAAAGTTACTCGCAGATATTACCCTGCAAACTCGTAGAAGCCTGAAAGTCGAAGACATCTATAAAACAGCCGTCAGAGAAGTTCGTCAGGCGATGAAAACAGACAGGGTTGTCATTTATAAATTCAATCCCGAAACCTTCGATGGAAATGTCGTCGCGGAATCAGTTACGGCTGGGCTACCAAGGATGTTAGGAGTGCAAATCGATGATCCCTGTTTTCGAGAACGCCATGTAGAAACTTATAAAGATGGTCGAGTACGGGCAATATCCAACATCTATCAAGATCCTAATCTCAGCAATGCAGCTTGTTACATCAAAATGTTGGAGAAATTTGCCGTCAAAGCAAATTTGGTAGCACCAATTATTATCGGTGGGGATCTGGTAGGCTTGATGATTGCTCATCATTGTGACAGCCCTCGGAATTGGCAACAAGCTGAAATAGATTTGTTTAAACAACTGGCGATTCAAGTCGGCTATGCTCTAGAGCAAGCACAGCTTCTTGAAGAAGTGGAAAAAGCAAGAGCGATCGCCGAAAAAGTCTCACAAGACGAACGCCAACAGAAAGAAGCCCTACAAATGCAACTTTTGGAACTCCTTTCTGAGGTAGAAGGCGCAGCGGCTGGTGACTTAACAGTGCGTGCAGAAGTGACTGCGGGAGAAATTGGCACAGTAGCTGACTTTTTCAACTCGATTATTGAAAGTTTGCGCGATATTGTCACTCAAGTTAAGGAAACTGCAACTTCTGTGAATGAGGCTATAGGTTCCAACGAAGGCGCAATCCGTGAACTCACAGAATCAGCACTGGCTCAAGCTGCAGAAATCAACAGTACTCTTGATGCTGTTGACGACATGGCGAAATCAATCCAACAAGTCGCCGTCAGCGCCCAGCAAGCAGCCTCAGTTGCCAATACCGCCGCCCAAACTGCTAAAAAAAGTGGCATGGCAATGGATATGACAGTGCAAAATATTTTGCATTTGCGAGAAACAGTAGGCGAAACCGCGAAGAAAGTCAAGCGTTTAGGAGAATCGACACAACAAATTTCGCGTGTCGTGGCATTGATTAATCAAATTTCTATGCAAACCAACTTACTCGCCATCAACGCTGGTATTGAAGCCGCGCGTGCAGGTGAGGAAGGTCAAGGTTTTGCTGTCGTCGCTGAGGAAGTCGGGGAACTGGCAGCCCGAAGTGCGGCGGCGACCAAAGAAATTGAACAAATTGTGGAAAACATCCAACGCGAAACAACAGAAGTTGTGCAAGCGATGGAACTAGGAACCACTCAGGTTGTGGAAGGAACGCGGATTGTGGAAGATGCCAAGCAAAATCTTGGCCAGATTTTAGAGATTTCGCGCCAGATTGACTTGTTGGTGCAGTCGATTTCAATCGCCACAGCATCGCAGGCTCAAACATCGCAAACAGTCAGTTCTTTAATGAAAGACATTGCTGCTTCCTCGCAGCGCACCAGCGATTCTTCTAAGAAGGTTTCCGACTCTTTGCAACAAACTGTGGAGATTTCGCAGCAATTGCAAGCGACTGTCGGTACATTCAAGGTGAATTAGTTCTTGGTCGTTTGTTCTTTGTCATTCTCGGTGACCGATGACCAATGACTAATGACTAATGACTAATGACTAATGACTGACTGATAGCAAAGATTATGTCACACGACAAAGAATTAGAAATCCAGATGCAGTTTCTGGAGGAAGCGACTGATTACCTCAATACCCTGGAAGGGGTATTGCTGGAACTTAACACTAACAATCGTATTTCTCTAGAAAAAATCAACGCCGCACTGCGAGCTGCCCACTCAATTAAAGGTGGCGCAGGCATGATGGGGTTTCGCGCCCTGAGTGATTTAGCTCACCGTTTAGAAGATTCGTTTAAAGTATTAAAAACTAGAAAAAATTCTTTAGAAATTGATACAGAATTGCAAAGTTTATTGCTATCTGGAGTCGATTGGCTACGTCAGATAGTGGAATTGCTATCAGAAGGCAATAGTGTAGACGAAGAGTGGTTATCGACTTTCTGTTATCCAGTTTTTGAAGAACTCCATGCGCGTTTGGGCGACCCATCCCCTGAAGATGCAGCTAGTATGCTGTCTCCAGAAGATGGGCAAGATATCATCCCTTTGCTGTTTGAAACAGAGGTAGAAGGGTGTTTGCAACGCCTAGAATCTGTGTTGGCAGATAGTGCGCAGCCCTGTTTGAAAGAAGAAGTTGCGATTATGGCAGCTGAGTTGGGTGGTTTGGGTGAAATGTTGCAGTTGCCAGCTTTTACCCAACTTTGCGAATCAGTAGCAAACCACTTGGAAGCTGGTGATCCCTCGCAGATAGAAACAATTGCCCGTGCTGCATTGGAAGCATGGCGGCGATCGCAAGCTTTGGTGATTACAAATCAAGTCGATAGGTTACCGACAGCGATCGAACTTGAGGATTTGGCACACCAAGCCGCAGCATATACTCCAATAGAACTGCCCGAACCACAAGCAGCACCCACGCTAGACCCAGAAACAGAAGTTGCACCAGAAATTCTGCTACCAGAAGAAACTGAAGAAACTTGGCTGGATCGTGAAATTATTGCCGCTGACTTTGAAGCTTTAGAGGCAGCTTTTGCTGAGGAGAGTAACGCTGAAGTTGAAATGCCACCAGAAACAGTCGTTGCTCAAGAAATTCCGACAACAAATTACAAATTTGTTGAACGTAAAGTCGAACAAACTGTTGGTAGCAATAAGAGTGAATCTCAGGAAAATACAGTCCGAGTTCCTAGTAAGCAACTCGAGCAAATTAATGATTTGTTTGGGGAACTGATTATTCAGCGAAACGGATTGAATTTGCAACTTGAGAGGTTACGCAAACTTATTCGCAATTTGAACCAGCGAGTGCAAAGTCTGGAGCGAGAAAATCAGCAATTACGGACAGCTTACGACAGAATAGCAACTAATGGCGTACAGCCAGCAGGTGTTCCATTGCTAGCGTTGCCACCAAGTGACAAAGTGGAACATATTATAGTATTTGACGATGGCAACCAGACACAAAGCGGGTTTGATTCGTTAGAAATGGATAGCTATAACGAATTAAACTTGCTCTCTCAGGAAGTCATGGAAACTATCGTTCAGGTGCAAGAAGTCACCACTGACATTCAACTCAGTATTGACGATACAGACCAATTTGCCCGCAAACTCACCAAAACATCCAAGCATTTGCAAAGAAAGCTGACTCAAGTACGGATGCGTCCACTGTCCGATATTGTTGACCGCTTTCCAAGGGCTTTACGCGACCTGTCTGTAGAGTACGGCAAAAATGTGCAACTGAAAATTGAGGGTGCTGGTATCTTAGTTGAACGTAGCATTTTGGAGGCTTTAAATGAGCCTTTGATGCATATGTTGCGAAATGCCTTCGACCACGGGATCGAAGACCCAGCAACACGCCTAGCTTGCGGTAAGCCAGAACAAGGATTGATTGAAATTAAAGCCACGCATCAAGGTAATCGCACGATTATTACCCTCAAAGATGATGGACGCGGAATTGCGTTAGACAAAATCCGCGCCCGTGCTATAGCTATGGGGTTAGAACCAACTCTCATAGCCCAAGCTACCAATGAAGAACTGCTATCGCTGATTTTTGAACCAGGATTTACCACCTCTGACCAAGTGACAGCATTATCCGGTCGCGGTGTCGGTATGGATGTGGTTCGCAGCAACTTGAAACAAGTGCGGGGAGATGTCAAAGTCGATACCGTAGCCGGAAAGGGTACGACTTATACACTGTCAGTACCATTTACACTCTCAGTTGCAAGAGTCCTTCTGATAGAAAGCAATCGAATGCTTCTAGCATTTCCCACAGATGTGGTTTCGGAAATATTCTTGCTTAATAACGAACAAGTGTTTTCAATGGCTACCAGCGAAGTCCTGAATTGGCAAGGAACCATGCTACCGTTGGTTCGCCTTGGTCGGCATTTAGAGTTTAATTGCCCCCGCTACGATAACCCGAACCAAGAAAGTCCCCCTGCAATCAATGCTGCAAGCGTAATCATAATCAACCAAGGCAATCAAGTCATGGCGGTGCAGGTAGACCGTTGTTGGGGTGAACAAGAAGTTGCTATCCGTCGAGTTGAAGGAAACATACCTTTGCCTAGTGGTTTTAGCAACTGTACGATTTTAGGTGATGGTCGGGTAGTACCACTGGTGAACGCCAACGAGTTACTTTATTGGATTACTACCAATGAGCGCACGCCTAGAACCAATCAACTACCATCAGCAAAGTTAAAGAACGTTTTCCTGACGCCAGCTGACGACACAGTCGTGTCAATGAATGAGAAAGGCACAATTTTGATTGTAGATGACTCAATTAATGTCCGGCGCTTCTTAGCTTTAACTTTAGAAAAAGGAGGGTATCAAGTCGAACAAGCTAAAGATGGTCAAGATGCGCTAGATAAACTTCAAAATGGTTTGAGAGTTCAGGCTGTCATTTGTGATATTGAAATGCCTCGTGTTGATGGATACGGCTTTTTAGGTCGTATCAAATCAAATAATGATTTTAAAGATATACCGATTGCTATGCTCACCTCTCGTAGTAGCGATAAACATCGTCAGCTGGCAATACAATTGGGTGCGAGAGCTTACTTTTCCAAACCTTACAATGAGCAAGAATTACTGAGAACTTTGGATGAAATCATTTTTCCTTTAGCAGAAGCCTCCAAAGGATAATGTTGAAAGTGATGAGTTATGAGTTATGAGTTATGAGTTTTATACTCGTAACTCATGAGTTCTGTACAAATTTTATTATGAATTGGTATTAAGCTGTTATACAAATAATATCAAGTCCGGCAAATTACCCATAATAAAACTTATATGTAGTAAGGACTTTAGTCCTTGTTTTCCTGGAAGAGGACGCGCATTCCTCGCTACAAACTTGAGTTTGGTTATTTAGTCAGACATGATATAAACTTGCACATCAACAAGGGCTGATCTGTTGATTTTTAAGTGTTAACAGTCAACAGTCAACAGTCAACAGTCTAGAACACCAATTCAGTATTCAGACTTGGAGCTAAAAAACCCGTTTTTTTGTAGAGACGCGCCATGGCGCGTCTCTACAGCCAACGAAAAATTAATCTTTTCAGGAACAGAAACCGGGTTTTTGGGATTAGTGAATCGGTGTTCTAGGATGTCTACTCCAACGTTTATGCAATTTATGCCGACATTAGTTTATTACATTTTTTATTTTAATTTGGAAAAAAATCTAGAGAATTTGACGTGTTCTCATCAACTCGTGCAAATTTATGTATAAGCTATCCGGTCGATAGAAAGGTTTTGTGCCATGAGTAAACATTTTCTTCCTCCTCTTTCTCCAGATGATTTGCCTCCAAAGGCAACACTACTTGATGGGTTACTACTAAGACAACTAGAAGAGGCTACCGGCAAACACTTTTTCAAGGCTTGCGATTCCAGAACTCGGACTTTGTTGTCTAGTTGTCACTGGTATTTCCAGATAAACGCTGGTACTTTAATACTCGTTATTATCAGCTATGACATAGACAGTTACTGGCATATAGCAAAAGCTATTCCCCAAATGGTTGATAGCTTAAAGCTATTTTCCAATACTGCCAAAATCCGTTTTTGTCCTCCATCTGAGAAGGGTATACCGTGGGAAATGGGGATAGATGAAACGCCGGATGAAAAAGACGTGTTTTAACACATGGTTGCGCCTATTTTCACATGGACGCTCATCGGTATATTGTCAAGGCGTTTGTTTCTAAAACGCCTTCCCTACTTCCAACAACTAGGATAACTACACAAAGTGAGTTGGGTAATAAGACGTGTTTGGCGAAGCTGACTCAGGCTAGCACACCATTGCTTAAGGAACTGGGGAGGCTGGGCGAGTACTACCTCTAACAGCAACTGGCTATTGTCTTGATATTTTTATTTTTATATGATCATCAAAGATTATCGTGTGAGAAGATGTAACTTGTGCTACAACTGGGAACAGATCAAACAATGCCAAGCTAACTACTAAAGGCGAACTGACCAATGCTGTACCAAGGAAAGTAACAAATCATCTTCTTTTCATAGGAAAACGGCTCAACAGAGTTTTATTTTTTAAGGATTGACGCTTGGTAGGATCGTACCAGGAAAAGCTCTAAATTACCAACTAAATTGGTATAATTATGCCAAGAAAAGAACAAGGATGGATCACTTTTCAAACCTCTGAAGAGGAGCGAAAAATTCTGGAACACATCTCAAAGCAGTCTCAGCGCACTAAAACAGAAATTTTGCGTGAACTCGTGCGTAGCCTGAACAACCAGTCTCCTCAACCGCCATCACTACCAACTCAACAGTATGAAACACAGGAGAGTAGAACTCCTGAGATAGAAGTTTTTAGTCCGAAGAAACGGCTCAAAGTGAGCTCTCGTAATATTCTTAAGGGAATCGTTAAACGAGTTGTTACAGGAGCCGTTAATACTGAAATCACGCTGGAGATTGTTCATAAAGTTGAACTAACCTCAATCATTACCCGAGTGTCAGCAGACGAACTGGGTTTGTCTGAGGGTACAGAAGCTTACGCAGTGATCAAGTCCAACGATATTGTTATTGCTAAGGAGTAGAAAAAAGTTAATTCAGAGTTATGAAGCGTTAAGAAAAGTTAATCAATTCATCAATATAGTTAGTATTGATCATTAATTGGACAAAAGCCTCACCCTTAACTTCCTTTCCCAACTTGGCACAGGAGTTAGGGGTGAGGTATTTTGCAATGATCAAACTTTTACTAACAGGACTTACGCATTCTAACGAAAAACTGTCATTCTGAGTGTAGCGCTAGCGAAACGAAGAACTCCCTTGATACTTAGCTACACTGCGTTTCGCACCCTGCGGGAAGCCGCAGAAGCGTCTACAGTATGAAATTCTCGACTTTGCGTAAGTCCTGACTAAGCTTCGACTTTTACACCTCTCCAAAAGGCGACATAGCCCTCAATCTGCTTTGCCTTCTCCTTTGGATCAGGATAATACCAAGCAGCGTCCTTGTTAACTTGTCCATCTACTTCAATACTGTAGTAACTGGCGAGACCTTTCCAAGGACAAGTTGTGTGAGTGTCGCTTTCCTTAAAGTACTGCTTGTTAACTGAGTCAGGGGGAAAGTAATGATTGTTTTCCACAACTACGGTGTTATCGCTTTCGGCTAACACAGTACCATTCCAAATTGCTTTCGGCATATGTGACAAGTGCTAATAACGTTACATATAACATTATGATTCCTAGGGCAGACATCTTGCCCATGCATCAAATGGCTGTACGTAGGAAATTCTTTATTAATAAAAATTCAAGGCATTTTGGATTGACATTGGAAGATTTTAAGATCACTTGTCAATTGCTCTAGGTAGTGCTAGGCAGAAATAATTGTCTGTTAAGGTTGAGAAACTGGTTACGGAAAGTATTTTGGAAGCCAGTGTTGTTTACTCGTGTTGTGTGGGACTGGTAAATTTGACTGTATACAACTGTATCTAATTAGTAAAATTAGATACAAGTGGCATTCTAGAAAAATGCCCAAACGTAGAATAATGCATGATTCAAGAGGCGTAACAATAAACTAACTATAAATTTTTACATGAATTGCGGAATTTAGAACAGGAACCCTGTGGTAATAAGTAGAATAAGATGCCGCGCTTACGAGGTAGTACATGGAGCCATTGACTGTTGGTGCGATAAGCCGGAGGCTTGACGCTTCGCGTATCGCGCTTGTAAGTCTACTGTTAAACAAAACGTTTGAAAAAACAGGCGAAATCATTGTTGCTAAAGCCTTTGAGCAAGTTGGTAAGGTTATTGAACTACTCAAGCACAAGTCCAGCGATACAGCAGAAGCCTTAGAAGCGGCAGCGAAAAATGCAGCATTACCTCCAGAACAGCGAGAGTATATTGGTGAAGCTGTTTTGGTTGAAAAAATAGAGTCAGTGGCAAAGGCAGATCCGGAGATGAAAGCAGCAGTGGAAGCTTTGGCAAATGAAGCACAGACAGCAGCAGAGCAAGATCCACAACTGGCAGTAACAATTAAAGCATTGACAGAAGCGGTAATAGCTCAACGCCCAAACATTATTAATGAGAACTGGCAAGGGATAAATTTTAAGAATGCAAATCCCACCATCAGCAATAATACTTTCAACTTTAGTGGCAAATGACTAGAGAAAATTGGCAAGGAATAAATTCTAAGGACTCAAATATTACCATCAGTCATAATATTTTAAATTTTGGACCTTCGGAACAGAATTCTGAGTCAATCCCATCACAGAATCTGAGTACTAGCGGTGGTGAAGCCGTTGCTTTTGAAAAATTGGAACTAGAGCATAAATATGCTAATTTAGTCGTGCTTCAAATACATTTATTAAGTTTTACTTATCAAGCACAAACACAACAAATTAGTATTATCTTACATATTTCCTTTGGCGAGGTGGAAGAAAATTTCATTTATAAAGAATTAGGTTTTGTCAAGAAAGAAGGAAGTATTAGATTTGGTATTAAGTTTGGCAGGTTGTGTTTAAAATTGACAAATGGATGTATGCCATTGGATAAACGTAAAGTTCCTAAAGCTCAAGATTTTAACGGAGATGTCACATTTATGGGAACTGACGAAAATCCTGAATGGCAGTTTAAGGTCAAACATAAAGCAGAAGTTTCAGACAAAGCATTGGTATTATTTGGATCGCTGAGCAATCAAGAGCTTGGAATCATGGAATTGCAAAATACATCTTGTCAAGTAGAAGCGACTTTTCAAGTGAAGATTAACGCCAATGATTTAGGAATAACTTCCCAGGATGGCTTATGGAATGATAAAACTGATAAAAAGGTAAGAGAAACGAAAATTCGTACTTTTTTTAAAAGTGTTGTAGAGCCGAAACTAAAAAACTATGTAAGCAAGTTAGTATTGCAGTATGACTCAGCCACTGTCTCCTGAAGAACTAGGCGATATTTTTCAAGCGATTGATAATGAGCCGACAGGAAAACTCTCAGAGTTAGCAAAAATTGCTGGGCTGAGTTTAGCTGAAGATTATATTGGTGCAGATCTAAGTGGTGAAGATCTTAGTAGAGATAATCTGGCTGGTGCAAATCTAAGCAATGCAAACCTTAGTAACAGTAATTTGAGTGAAGCTAACCTGTGCGGTGCAAATTTAAACAGCGCCTCCCTAGAGAATGCAGACTTAAGCGGTGCTGATTTAAGTGATGCTGATTTAAGTGATGCTGATTTAAGAAGTGCCATCTTAAGCAATACCAACTTGATTAATTTACTGGAAGTACTTGCCGCCGCCAGGGAAATTCAGTCTCAGGAGTATCGCGCCGATGTCCTCATAGCCTTAGCGGAGAAATTGCCTCCTGAGTTATTAAGCGAAGCACTCGCCGCCGCTAGAGAAATTCAGTCTCAGGAGTATCGCGCCGATGTCCTCATAGCCTTAGCGGAGAAATTGCCTCCTGAGTTATTAGGCGAAGCACTCGCCGCCGCCAGAGAAATTCAGGATGAGTCAATTCGCGCTGATGCCCTCAGAGCCTTAGCGGAGAAAC